>NZ_JSYC01000094.1:0-36280 GCF_054823965.1 Gordonia sp. GN26
GAGGGGACAAGCACTCGCCGCTCGCACCTCGGAGACCGAGGGACAAACCAAGAGCCGCTCGTTCCCGGAGGAACGAGCGGCTCTCGTTTGCTGTGTGTTCGCTACCGGTCCCTGAGGAACGAGCGAAGCGAGTGTCTCGAAGGGTCAGCGTGCGCGACGCGCCAGACGCTCCGAGTCGGCGATCAGGACGCTCTTGCCCTCGAGGCGAAGCCAGCCGCGCTGGGCGAAGTCGGCGAGTGCCTTGTTCACGGTCTCGCGCGAGGCGCCGACCAGCTGGGCGATCTCTTCCTGGGTCAGGTCGTGGGTGACGCGCAGGGCGCCGCCCTCCTGGGTACCGAAACGCTGAGCGAGCTGCAGGAGCTGCTTCGCGACGCGACCGGGCACGTCGGTGAAGATCAGGTCGGCGAGGTTGTTGTTGGTGCGGCGCAGACGACGTGCGAGCACGCGGAGCAGCTGCTCGGCGATCTCGGGACGGTCCTTGATCCAGGCGCGCAGGGCATCACGGTCCATCGACACCGCGCGGACCTCGGTCACCGTCGTCGCCGACGAGGTGCGGGGGCCCGGGTCGAAGATGGAGAGCTCGCCGAACATGTCCGACGGTCCCATGATCGTCAGCAGGTTCTCGCGGCCGTCCGGGGAGCGTCGGCCGACCTTCACCTTGCCGGACATGATGATGTAGAGCCGGTCACCGGGCTCACCTTCATGGAAGATCACGTGTCCACGAGGGAAGTCAACGGGCTGAAGCTGCTTGGTCAGCGCCGCGACGGCAGAAGGCTCGACGCCTTGGAATATGCCTGCCCGCGCCAGTACTTCTTCCACCTAGGGAACCTTTCTCGAAATCTTTGCTACAGCCACGTGTGAGATCGCGCCCTTGGATACGCTACCCCGCGAACCAGCATATGTGTTGAATGGGTCACTGACGGCGCATTGCGGGTGTGTCCGACGGACAAGATGTGGCGATCCGACGATCATCGGCCGCCGACAGGCTGTCGACACCGAGAAAGAGGCGTCGGAACGGCGTGTGCGAGTCGCTCGCGGATCAGCTGGCCCGCTGCGGCGAGGCGGCGTGATCGGGGGTCGCCGATTCGTGATCGAAGCGATGGAACCGCAGCTCGTGCAGTTCGGCGGACGCGGAATCGCGCGGCGGCTTGCCGGCGTTCTGGGACCCCGTGCGGTCGATGAAATCGTCGACCTCGTCGTTGGAGACGGACACGCGGTCGATCCGGGCCTGCAACTTGTCCATGCCCATGGCGAAGAGCATGAGTACAGCCGGGAACAGCAGTGCTGCGAGACCATGCATGGGGACAAGTAAACACAAAACACCCCGCAGAATCCTCATCGGACAAGGCGACGTCACTGACTTGTTACCTGACCGTAGGTTGCGGCCCTCATTTCGGCCGGCAGAGCCGGGTAGCTCACACCTGACCACCTCCGGCGTCTCTGACCTGCAGGGATGGGTGCGACGGGCCGGTTCGGCACGGCCACCCGCAGCCGTGGTGAGCGGAGTTCGTGCAGGACATCGCTAACCTGAATCACGTGAGCGCACGTAAGGCTGCGTCCGTGGGTGAGGCCCCGGCTCGCAAGCAGGAGACCCACCTCGGGCTGGTCCGACGCGCGCGCCGGATGAACCGCACCCTCAAGATCGCGTTCCCGCACGTCTATTGCGAACTCGACTTCACCAACCCGCTCGAGCTGTCGGTCGCCACCATCCTGTCAGCTCAGTGCACCGACGTGCGGGTCAACCAGACCACCCCGGCGCTCTTCGCGAAGTACCGCACCGCCCGCGACTACGCCGAGGCCGACCGCACCGAACTCGAGGAGATGATCCGTTCCACCGGCTTCTACCGGAACAAGGCGAACTCGATCATCGGCCTCGGCCAGGCCCTCGTCGAGCGGTACGACGGGGAGGTCCCGAACACGTTGAAGGACCTGGTGTCGCTGCCCGGTTTCGGCCGCAAGACGGCCAACGTCGTCCTCGGCAACGCGTTCGGGGTCCCCGGGATCACCGTCGACACCCACTTCGGCCGCCTCGTCCGACGCTGGCAGTGGACCGACGAAGAAGACCCGGTGAAGGTCGAGCACGCCGTCGGCGAGCTGATCGAACGCAAGGAGTGGACCGACCTGAGCCACCGCGTGATCTTCCATGGCCGGCGGGTGTGCCACGCCCGCAAGCCGGCGTGCGGGGTCTGCATCCTTGCCAAGGACTGCCCGTCGGTGGGCACGGGTCCGATGGACAAGGCCGAGGCCGCCGCACTGGTCAAGGGCCCCGAGACCGAGCACCTGCTCCGACTGGCCGGACTCGCCGCCCCGTGAACGACAACGCCACCGAACCGGCGACCCCGCAACCCGCCGATTCTCCCGCACCCTCCGCGCCGCCGACCTCCCGTTTCCCGGCCGCCGCGCGCTGGACCCTTGTCTTCGTCATCGTGATGATCGCGCTCATCGTCGCGATCTGGCCGCGCGGCGACGCCCCGTCGCCGACCACCGGTGCGCCACCGTCGGCCAGCGGCGCGCGTCCCTTCGACGCGCCGGTCGACGAGGCCCGCGTGGCACAGGCACGCGCTGACGCGAAGCTCGCCGACTGCCCGGTGACGGGCCTGCCGGAGAACCCGGACTCGGTGCTGGCCGGCATCGTCGAACCATGTCTGGGGACCGGCGCGCCATACGACCTCGGCGCCGCCACCGCCGGGAGGCCGCTCGTCGTCAACGTCTGGGCGCAGTGGTGCGGTCCCTGCAAGACCGAGCTGCCGTACTTCGAGGAGTTCGCGGCCCGAGCCGGCGACCGGGTCACGGTGCTGGCACTCCACGCCAAGGAGGGCGGGACCAACCCGTTCTTCCCGCTGACCCTGCTCACCGAGATCGGAGTTCGTTTGCCGTCCGTGCTCGATCCCGACGGCCGGGTGGCCGCCGCCATCACCGCACCGCGGGTCTTCCCGTCGACCGTCTTCCTGCGTCCCGACGGCACGATCGCCAAGGTCTACCCCGGCGTGTTCGACAGTCCGCAGGAGATCGCCGATGCGGTCGAGGAATACCTGGGCGTGACCGTATGAGCGACGACCCGCGCAGTAACCCGCACGTGGGCCCGCTCGTGCACCCTGACGAGATCCCGCCGTGGTTGCACGCCCTGACCGGCGATGTCGATGCTGTCTCCGAGAGCGTCAACAATCGAGGCGGGGACCGGACCCGGTGGGCCCAGATGTTCCGTCGCGACCGCCGTGCGGCCGCGGTCCTGGTGCTGTTCTCCGGTTCCTGGGAGGCCGCCGACGATCATCCCGGCGGTGTGCCCGCCGACGCCGAGGTGCTCCTGACCGAACGTGCGTCGACCCTGCGTCAGCACAGCGGGCAGGTCGCGTTCCCAGGAGGTGCGGCCGACTCGGGCGACGACTTCCCGGTCGGCACCGCGCTGCGCGAGGCGCGTGAGGAGACCGGTCTGGACGCGTCGGGCGTACACATCGTGGCCAACCTGCCGACCTTCCCGGTTCCGCCGTCGGGTTTCGACGTCGTGCCGGTGATCGGCTACTGGCGCGAGCCGAGCGAGGTGCGTGTCGTCGACCCGGGTGAGACCGCCCGAGTCGACCGCATCAACCTCCGCGAACTCCTCGCTCCCGAGAACCGCTTCCAGGTGCGCCGATCGGTCATGGGCGGACGGCTCTATCAGGGACCGGCCTTCTTCGTCGACGGCCTGCTGGTCTGGGGTTTCACCGGTGGACTCATCGCCGCCATCAGCGACGCGTCGGGCTGGGACCGACCGTGGGACAAGAACGATGTCCGGCCGTTGGACGAGATGATCGAGCTCGCAGGCAGTCGCCAGGAGTCGGGATTCAGTGCGGTCCATCCACGCGGCACGACCGACCCCGACGCCGGACCCGGTGCGAGCTGATGACCGGTTCCACGTGGGTCGACGTCATCGTCATCGGCATCGCACTCCTCGCCGCGATCAGCGGTTACCGGTCCGGTGCGGTCGCCTCGGCACTCGCCTTCATCGGCGTCGCACTCGGTGCGGTCGCGGGACTGCTCCTGGCGCCGCATCTGATCGAGCGTTTCGACGACCTGCAGGTCCGCGTGCTCGTCGGGATCGCCGTCCTCGTCGTGCTGGTGGTCATCGGTGAGGTGGCCGGCATGGTGCTGGGCCGGGCCGCGCGTGGCGGTATCCGGTCGCCGGGACTGCGGGCCGTCGACAGCGGCGTGGGTTCGATCCTGCAGGTCGTCGCCGTGCTGCTGGCCGCGGGACTGTTGGCGATCCCGCTGCGCGGGTCCGCCGACCCGGCCATCGCCGGCGCTGTTCGCGACTCCAAGGTCCTGACCGGCGTCGAGGTGCTGTCGCCGCAGTGGGTCAACGACCTGCCCGGTGACTTCAAGGCGCTGCTCGACAGTTCGGGTCTGCCGAAGTTCCCGTTCCAGAGCACGCCGTCGACCAATGTCGATGCACCCGACCCGGCACTGGCCGACCTGCCCGTGGTCCGTCAGGCGCGTCCGAGCGTCGTCAAGATCGAGGGTGTGGCGCCCAGTTGTCGTCAGGCCCTCGAGGGCAGCGGCTTCGTCGTCTCGCCCGAACGCGTGATGACCAACGCCCACGTCGTGGCCGGCACCGAACGGCTCGAGGTCGAGACCTCCACCGGGGCGCGGCTGCCCGCAAAGGTCGTCCTCTTCGACAGCGACACCGACATCGCCGTCCTCGACGTCCCCGGCCTCCGCGCGCCCGCACTGAAGTTCGCCTCGCGGCCGGCCTCGACCGGCGACGACGCCATCGCGCTCGGCTTTCCCGAGGCCGGACCGTTCTACGTGAGCCCGCTGCGTGTCCGGTCGACGTTCATGCACACCGGCGACGACATCTACCGGACCGGCCAGGTGACGCGCGAGGTCTACGCCGTGCGCGGATCGATCCGGCAGGGCAATTCCGGTGGGCCGCTGCTGAACTCGGACGGCGAGGTGCTCGGCGTCGTGTTCGGTGCGGCGGAGAACGCGGCCGACGAGACCGGCTTCGTGCTCACTGCCCGTCAGGTGCGCGCCGACTTCGACGAATCCGAGCGGCGAAGCGAGCGGGTGAGTACCAAGAGGTGCGTGCTGGCCTGATCCGCCGCGCCTTCTTGGCGGCGACGTCGTTGGTCGCCTCCGGTTCGGTCCGGAGGAACTCGAGGATCGCCTCGGTCACCGCGGCGGGCTGCTCCTGGTGCACGAAGTGCCCGCTGTCGTCGATCTGCCGGTAGGACTGGTGTGCCGCCCACCGGTGGCCGTCGGCCATGGCGTCGCTGAGGATGTACGGGTCGTCGCGGCCGCGGAGGGCGAGGACCGGCAGGTGTAGCCGTTGGTCCATCAGCTCCATGAATCGCATCCCGTCGGGCCGGAACTGGGAGCGGAACGCCCAGCGCCGGTACTCCAGGCTGCAGTGCGCGACATAGGGGATCAGCATCGCGGACCGGTTCAGTTCGACGGTCTGTGCGTAGTCGGGTTCCGAGCGCCAGGACGACGACGATCGCTGCGCGAAGTAGTCGGCGATGAACGCCGCGTCGTCGCGGGTGATCTGTCGTTCGCCGACGCGCGGAATCTGATTGCGCAGGAAGAGGTCGAGGAACTGCGCCCGCTGATCCCGGTCACGCAGTGCGCGTCGTCGAAGTGCCCGTGGATGAGGGGATGCGACGACGACGATCCGGTCGACGACGCGGGGATGCAGGGTCGCGGTTGCCCAACAGACCAGACCGCCGTCGGAGTGGCCGATGAGCGTGGCGCTGGTGTGCCCGAGGGCGCGGATGAGACCGTTGGTGTCACCGGCCAGGGTCCAGCCGTCGTAACCGCGCGGTGGTTTGTCGGTGTCGCCGTAGCCGCGGAGGTCGACCGCCACGGCACGGAAACCGGCCTCGGTGAGAGCTGTCAGCTGGTGGCGCCAACTCCACCAGAACTCGCCGAAACCGTGGAGCAGCAGTACGAGGGGCCGGTCGCCGGCGGGAACCCCCGCCGGTTCGACGGCGTGGAACCGGACACCGTTGGCACGGACGTCGAGGTGCTCCCAGTCGCCGGGTAGACGAACGCTCGACGGGTCAGGTGCCTCGCTCACGACCTATCCCTCGCGGGCGGGGGGAATCCTCGGGTGCGCCGGGGCCTGCGGATGGCCGGGGCCGCGGTTGGGCAGCACGGTCGACAACTCGTTGACCGACTCCATCGTCTTCTTCGGTCCTCGGACCTTCTTGAAGAATATGTAGCCGACAAACGCCGCGATGACGGTGACCACGACGAGGATCAGGAAGACGATCAGGAACGCCAGCCACCGCCACACGAACTCGTCGAGCAGCTCGGCCAGGAAGAAAAAGAAGAAGAAGCTGGAGTACAGCGCCATCACGCCGGCGACGATCAGCAGACCCGTACCCGCGCCCGCCTTCTTGGCCTCACCGACGAGCTCGGCCTTGGCGAGGGCGACCTCGGACCGGAACAGGGTCGAGACGCTCGCGGTGGCGTCCTTGACCAGGCTCCCGATGCTCGGCTCACCGTTCGGACCGGCGTTCGCGTCGGAGAGAGGGATCGACGGGACGGAGTCCCGGCCCGCTTCGGGCAGGCCGTGCTCGTTGGGGCTCACAGAATCCTCCGTTGTTCGGCTGATGGCCATATGTTGCCATGCGTGGGCGGACGAGGTGGCGGCCCACCCGGCGAGATGCCGGTGGAAGTCCGCCGAAAGGCCGATGCGCCACCGGTGAAGTCCTCACCGGTGGCGCATCTTCTTGCTCCCTGAGGAGTGAGCGTCAGGCCTTCTTGGAGCGGATCGCCTCGAAGACCGACGGGTCGACGAGGGTCGAGGTGTCGCCGAGCTCACGACCCTCGGCCACGTCCTTGAGCAGGCGGCGCATGATCTTGCCCGAACGCGTCTTGGGCAGCTCCGGCACGACGTTGATCTCCCGCGGCTTGGCGATCGGGGAGATCTCCACCGACACCTGCTGGCGCAGTTCGGCGATCAGCTCGTCGCCGGTGTTCTCGACACCCTCACGCAGGATGACGAAGGCGACGATGCCCTGGCCGGTGGTCTCGTCGGCGGCGCCGATGACCGCGGCCTCGGCCACGCCGGAATGGCCGACGAGAGCCGACTCGACCTCTGCGGTGGAGATGCGGTGGCCGGACACGTTCATCACGTCGTCGACGCGGCCGAGGACCCAGAGGGCGTGGTCCTCGTCGTAGCGGGCGCCGTCACCGGCGAAGTACCAGCCCTGCTCGGCGAACCGCGACCAGTAGGTGTCCCGGAAGCGTTCCTCGTCGCCCCAGATGCCGCGCAGCATCGCCGGCCACGGCTGATCGAGGACGAGGTAGCCCTGTTCGCCGGCACCGACCGGGTTGCCCTGGTCATCGACGATGTTCGCGCTGATGCCGGGCAGCGGCTTCATCGCCGAACCCGGCTTGGTCGCGGTCACGCCGGGGAGCGGCGAGATCATGATGGCGCCGGTCTCGGTCTGCCACCAGGTGTCGACGATCGGGGCCTTGCCACCGCCGATGACCTCGCGGAACCACTTCCACGCCTCGGGGTTGATCGGCTCGCCGACGCTGCCGAGCAGGCGGACCGACGACAGGTCGTGGGCGTCGGGGATCTGCTGGCCCCACTTCATGAACGTGCGGATCAGCGTCGGGGCGATGTAGTAGATGGTGACGCCGTACTTCTCGATGATCTCGAAGTGGCGGTGTTCGTTGGGCGAGTTCGGGGTGCCCTCGTAGACCACCTCGGTGGCGCCGTTGGAGAGCGGACCGTAGACGAGGTACGAGTGGCCGGTCACCCAGCCGATGTCGGCGCCGCACCAGAAGACGTCGCGGCCTTCCTTGTGGTCGAAGACGTAATGGAAGGTGTAGCTGACCTGCGTGAGGTAGCCGCCGGAGGAGTGGACGATGCCCTTGGGCTTGCCGGTGGTGCCCGAGGTGTAGAGCAGGAACAGCGGGTGCTCGGAGTCGAAGGCCTCCGGCTCGTGGACGTCGGACTGCTGCTCGACGGTGTCTTCCCACCAGACGTCGCGTCCCTCGACCCAGTTCAGGTCGGGGTCGTGGTTGGTGCGGCGCACGACGAGGACCTTCTCGACCGACTTCGCCGCGTCGTCGCCGGTGCCCAGCGCCTCGTCGACATTGGTCTTGAGCGGAGCGGGCTCGCCGCGCCGGTACTGGCCGTCGGTGGTGATGACGAGCTTGGCCTCGGCGTCGTCGACGCGGGAGCGCAGGGCGCCCGACGAGAAGCCGGCGAACACGACGGAGTGTGTGAGGCCGAGACGCGCGCAGGCGAGCATCGAGATCAGGGCCTCGGGGACCATCGGCATGTAGATGGCGACGCGGTCGCCGGCCTGCAGGCCGATGGAGGTGAAGTAGTTGGCCGCCTTACTGACCTCGGCGAGCAGCTGGCTGTAGGTGAGGTCGCGGGTGTCGCCGGGTTCGCCGACCCAGTGGATGGCGACGCGGTCGCCCTTGCCCGCGGCGACGTGCCGGTCCACGCAGTTGACGGAGACATTGAGCTTGCCGCCGACGAACCACTTGGCGAACGGCGCGTTCGACCAGTCGAGGGTGTCGGTGAAATCGGTGGCCCAATCGAGTCGACGCGCCTGCTCCGCCCAGAACTCGAGTCGGTCGGCGTCTGCACGGTCGTAGATCTCGGCGTTGGCGTTGGCCTGCGCGGCGAACTCTTCGGATGGCGGGAACGCCTGGACGGTGGTGGAGGACATCAGTGACATGAGCCTTTCGCTTCTCGACGGCGGGTCAACCCACAGTAAAGGTGACCCGATCGGATGACGGATCGCTGGTGTGAGCGTAGTCACGCCACGTTGCAACGGGGTACCGGTGCTCCGACGAGCGTGATCGATACGCGACGAGCGGTGGCTCTGTCGCGACAAGCGGTCGACGTCCATTCTCCACGCTTGGCCAACGCCTTGTTCGGGCGACCGAAAGAATGGATGAAAGCGCGTATTCGAAACCGTCACTAACAATAAGTGATGTCATGGTTGGTTGCGGGAGCATTCGATTGTCGACCGTGCGGCTACATCGATGCCCGGGTTCGAGAGCGGTGGACGTGGAGCTGGTCGGAGCGGGGTCGGGGGCGCACGCGACGGGTTCACGCAACTATCGTCAGGGCGTGACCAACGATCCTTTGGCTCCTCTGTTGGACCTCCCCGGCGTGGCCGACGCCGCCGACCGGGCGCGTGACGCGCTGTCCGCGGTGCACCGGCACCCCGCCAACCTGCGCGGATGGGACAAGACAGCCACCGAGGCCTCGTGGCGGGCGGGCCGGTCGTCGGCCGCGATCGACGGCGGCAGTGTGGAGCTCCGCCGCGACGGGGACTTCGATGACCCGATCCTCGCGGGGGCGATGCGCGTGTCGCAGGCTCTCGATGGTGAATCGCTCGAGACCCTCACCGGCGTGATCCGACGCGCTCCTGCTCAGGCCTTCGCTCGGCTACACACGCTCGCCGCCGCCGACCTGGTGGGGGACCCGGACGAGCTCGGCCGGCCGCGACCTGAGACGGATGTGGCAAATCGTCTCGATCTGTTGGGGCAGTTGATAACCGGTGCAACGTCGGTGCCGGCGCCGGTGCTCGCAGCGGTGGTGCACGGCGAGCTTCTCGGGCTCCAGCCGTTCCCCTCTGCGAACGGGGTGGTCGCGCGTGCCGCGTCCCGGCTCGTGGGTGCGGCGACGGGACTCGACCCGCATTGTCTGGGGGTCCCGGAGGTCACCTGGTTCAAGCGCGCGGCGGAGTATCGGACGCTGTCCGCGGCGTTCGCCTCGGGGAGCCCGGACGGGCTGCGGGACTGGCTGGTGTTCTGTTGCGAAGCTCTCGAAGCCGGTGCGGCGGAGGCGAAATCGATTGCCGATGCGGCGCGGGCCGGATAGCTCGAACCGACCCCGGACAACACTGCGGGCGGCCTCCCTGTCGTTACCGACGAGGTTGCCGCCCGCGTAGCACGGACTCAAGTTACCAAGCGTGCTTGGTGGGTTGTGGTCACCGCCTCGGCGATTGAACGCGAGTCAGGTCGCCCGTACCGTCCACGTGCTGCCATTGGAGGGCCATTCTCCCCGGGCTATCTACCGTGCGGGGGAAGGCTTTGGCGCATCAGTGTGTCGGTCGTTTCTCCTGGCCGCGATTTCGCAGGCGCACAACGCTTTTGCCTCTATGCGGCGTGCTCCGCGTGGGTGCTTGCCGCCCGTGCTGGGAAGTGTGGGAGTGGGGGCTCGGTCCTTCTCTTCCGGATCGGGCTTGGCCCTCCGAACTTCCGTACCACTGTTGTACACCGTGATCGCGGTCACATCAAGTGATTCGGGTCCAAATGTCGAGCAACTTCCCCAGACTGACGAGAAGCTGTGCGGGGCAAATACATCCGCGGATCTGGTGGGCTGCGGAAAGCTCTCGACGCGCTGCGGCCGGCGTGTCGAGAGGCGGGTTCCGGCCTCCCGGCGAGGCCGGGTTCGTCATGACGATCTGCCGCCCGGGGTGCCCGTGGCGCGGGCCGGCCGGCAGCGATGTCCGAGATTTACCAACTGCAATTTTCCTTGTGGAAATACGTTTGTCGGGAGGTTGCGTATCGGTACCAGGGGTATCCTGAAGATCAGAACGGACATTTGCGAAAAACGATTGTTGTACTTGCAAAGAATCCGAGCCCGTGTGTATAGTCGTCGGTACCCGGTTCTGATACCGGCGCCTTTCAGCCCGACCCCCCGGGGCTGAAACGCGACAACCCCGGCCTCCTCCCCCCCTGGCCGGGGTTGTCTTCTATCTGGGGGTCGTCTCCCCAGGAATTCCTTTCGCACAGCCAGTTGTAGTGCGCGCGGTCGTCGTCTTGTGGATTCCTTCCACAGCCCGCCGAAGATCTCCACAGCGACCCCCGCCGACCTCGTACGGGTCCTTCTGCGCCTCATCATCGACGTCATGCCCGATGATCTGCTCGTTCTCGTCGACCCGGAGCTGTACGACGACGTCGCCCGCTGCGCCGCTGCTGCCGGTTATCGCACGGTCGTCGGCCGACCCGATGACTGCCGTCGCGAATGGCTGACCACCCGAGCCGTGGTGGCCGATCCGGCGGCGATCGCCGTTCTCTCGCTGATACATCCGCCTCGTCGCGACGGTCTGATCCTCGTCAGTGCGGAGGAGCCGCACGCCGACACCTGGCGGATGGCGATGGATCTGGGGGCCACCGACGCGGCCGCGTTGCCGTCGGACGAGAAGCGCCTGGTCAGGACACTGACCGAGGTCCGCGTACCGCGGCGGCGGCCTGCGGGTGTCCTTGCGGTCATCGGCGCACACGGTGGAGCCGGCGCATCGACGCTGGCCGCTGCGGTGGCGCTCACCAGCGTCGGGAACGGTTCGGCCACCCTGCTGCTCGATCTCGACGACGTCGCGCCCGGTGCCGACCTCCTGCTCGGAATCGAGCAACGCCCGGGATTGCGATGGCAGGACCTGTCCCTGGACGGTGGAGTCGTCGGCGGCACGGCGTTGCACCACGCCCTGCCCCGTGCGGAGAGCGGTCTCGCGGTGTTGACCTCGGAACGCCTCCCGGCCCGGGGCCCGGGGCCGGACGCGGTCGCCGCGGTCATCGACGCGGGTCGGACGCACGGAGATCTCGTGGTGGTCGATCTCCCACGGGCCGACACCCCGGTCGTCCGCACGGCGATCGCGTCGGCGGATCTCGTCGTGCTGGTGTCGGCTCCCTCGGTCGGTGGCTGCGCTGCGGCACGCCGGGTCGTCGGCCGGCTCATCGGTGACGAGGTCTCCGTCGAACTCGTGGTCCGGGGTCCGTCACCAGGTGGCCTGCGACCCGCCCAGGTCGCCGACGCGATCGGGGTCCCCCTGATCGCCGCGTACCGGCCTGACCCGCGCCTTCCGGTCAGGCTGGAAGGCGGACCGCTCCGTGTCCGACCCCGCAGTCCACTCGGCCGCGCGGCTCGAGCGGTGCACTCGAGGGTGGTCGGGCAGGGGAGGGCGGCGTGACGCCCGATCGAACCGACGACGAGCTGCTCGAACGCGTCCGTTCCCGCCTGGCCGCAGATGCCGCGGAGCCGAGCCCGGCGGTCATCGCCGAAGCGATTCGCGCCGAGGCCGGCGGTGTCCTGGGCGACACCGATCTCCTTGCGGCACTCCGATTCCTCCAAACCGAGCTCACCGGCGCCGGGAAGCTGGAGGCGATACTCGCCGAGCCCGACATCGCCGACATCCTCGTCGCCGGCCCCGATGACGTGTGGGTGGACCGCGGACACGGACTCGAGCCGACGACGATCCGCTTTCCCGACGAGGCATCGGTCCGGCGGCTGGCGGGACGCCTCGCGCTGAGCGCCGGGCGCCGTCTCGACGACGCGCAACCGTGGGTCGACGGTCAGCTGTCCGACGTCGGCCGGCGCGGGTACACGGTGCGACTCCACGCGATCATCCCGCCACTCGCCGCAGATGGCACCTGTATCTCGTTGCGGGTGCTGCGTTCGGCGTCGAAGGACCTGCCGAGCCTGATCGCCGGCGGCGCCATCCCGGCCGAGGTGGTGGGGACCATCGGAGACATCCTCCGACACCGCTTCTCCTTCCTGGTGATAGGCGGCACGGGCTCCGGGAAGACGACACTGCTCAACGCGCTGATCGGTGAGATGGACCAGTGTGAGCGGCTCGTGTGTGTCGAGGACGCTCTCGAACTTGCACCCCGTCATCCCCAGGTGGTGAGGCTCGTGGCGCGCGCGGCGAATGTCGAAGGCGTGGGCGAGGTTCCGGTGCGGACACTGGTGCGGCAGGCACTGCGTATGCGGCCCGACCGGATCGTCGTCGGCGAGGTACGTGGCGGCGAGGTGATCGATCTGCTCACCGCACTCAACACCGGACACGACGGCAGTGCCGGCACCGTGCACGCCAACTCGACCTCCGAGGTCCCGGCGCGGATGGAAGCCCTCGCCGCGCTGGGTGGGATGGGGCGGGATGCGTTGCACAGCCAGCTGGGCGCGGCGCTGCAGATGGTGCTCGGTGTCGCGCGCCGTGCGGACGGTTCACGGGGGCTCGTCGAGATCGGCGTCGTACGGCGTGCTCTTGACGGGAGAGTCGACATCGTGCCGATCTGGTTGCGCGACAGGGGGTTCACCGAACACCGACCACTCTTCGACGAGATGCTCGCCAGGCATCGACCACCCGACAGCTCGTCCGCCGACGAACCCGAGGTCGCACCCGGTCCGCGGCGGTTGTCGGCATGATGTCCGCGGTCCCGCCGTCGGCCCCGGTGCTGGCGGCCCTCGGGTTCGGCGTCCTGCTGTGGTCGCCGCCACGGGCCGGACACCGTCTCCGGGTCGTCGTGGGCAGGCCGCGAGTCACCCGATCGTCGAATCCGACGGCGCTGGTCGCCGCAGGTGCACCGGTGGCGGCCTTGGTGCTGGGCGGACTCTCGGCCGCGGTTGCGGCGGGGATCGTCGTGACCCTGGTGATGTGGATTCGGCGCCGTCGGCGGGCGGAGAAGGGATTCGATCGTCGGTTGGACGACCTGCTGCTGGCGCTGTCCCTGATGATCTCGGAACTGTCGGTCGGTGCGCCCCCGGTCCACGCCTGCGAGGTCGCCGTCGCCGAGCTTCGGCGGCGCACGTCCGGCGGCGGGCTCGGGTGTTCGGAGATCGCGGACGGCCTCGAGGCGATGGCGTCGCGGGCGGCGCTCGGTGGGTCGGCGGTCGCAGATCCGGACACGGCACCGGGCTCGGACGACGCGTCGGGGGCCGCGTCGTGGCGTCGGATCGGGGTCGCCTGGCAGACCGCAGAACAGTACGGCCTACCGATGGTGGACATGCTGGCGGCGTTGCGGGCCGATCTACGGTCGCGCCGCGGGTTCGCCGACCGCACCCGCGCCGGCCTGTCGGGGCCACGCGCGACCGCGATGGTGTTGGCCGGTCTGCCCCTGCTGGGTATCGCACTGGGCCAGGCGACCGGCGCCGGGCCGCTCCGGGTGCTCCTCGGGGGTGGTCTCGGTGGCATCCTGCTGATGGTCGGAACCGCTTTGGCCGCAGCCGGAGTCGCGTGGTCCGAACGCATCACCGGCAAGGTGCTGGCCCGTTGACTCCGGTGGTCATCGCGCTGGCGTCCCTGGCTGCGGGACTGTTGGTCTGGCCCGCGCCGCGCTGGCGGTTGTATCGGGTCATGGACCCGCCGCCGGGCCCCGACCGCTCACCGAGATGGCTGGGCGCGGGCCCACCACGTGAGGACCCGTTCGCCGTGGCATCCGCCTTCGACCTCTTCGCCGTGTGCCTGCGGGCGGGGCTGCCGGTGGGTGCCGCCGCGTCGGTCGTCGCGGGGCGCGCCCCGCCATCGCTCGCCCGGCCGCTCGTTCGTGTCGCCGACCTGTTGCAACTCGGCGCCGACCCGGACGCGGCATGGTCGGCGCTGCTCGACGATCTGCCGGGTGGAAAGGCATCGGGCGACGACCATCTCGAGGCCCTCGCAGCGCTGGCGCGGCGATCGGCCCGAGCCGGTTCGTCGCTGGCCAGCGGACTCGCGGAATTGGCCGACGACGTTCGACGCCGCGCTCACGACGACGCGCTGGCCGCTGCCGAACGTGCCGGCGTCGCGATCAGCGGTCCGCTCGGGCTGTGTTTCCTCCCGGCGTTCATCTGTCTCGGGATCGTGCCGGTCGTCGTGGGTCTGGCGTCGACGGTGATCGGCGCGTTCTGAGCTGTCCGCAAACCCACCCCTTTTCGCCAAACCCACCCCCTCGCGAGTGGTGATCCTGCCGAAAAAGGGTGGGTTTACGGAGAGAGTCAGCCGGCTCCCCTCAGCGGTGGTTGTGGTCCCAGCTCGTACACGTGGCCCGGGGTGGCGATCCGGGTGACGTCGTAGGCGATCTGCCCTGCCGGGCTGGGCTGCGGGTGGTCCGAGTTGGCGGAGACGACGAGCGTTGCGTTGCGCTCCGGAAGGTGCACCGCCACCGTTGTGTAACCGGGCAGTTCACCGTTGTGCCCGACCCATCCATCGGCGTCGAAGATCGTGAACGCGTAGTCGACGCCGGGCGCCACGGGAGTGCCGTTGGAGACCCGACGTTCCCGCGTACTCGGACGCAACAGTGTTCCGCCGCTCAACATTCGGGCCCACTTGCGTAGGTCACCGACGGTGGAGACGACCTTTCCCGCGGCGTCGCTCCACGACGGGTTCCACAGGGTTGCGTCGAGTGTGCGGGGACTGCGCGGATCGTCCTTGGTGGTGCCCCCGGAGAAGGGGAACGGGAGCCACCCGTCGGCGGGGTAGCTCGTCTTCGACAGTCCGGCGGGTCCGAGGATGTGCCGCTGCAGGTAGCGGTCGAAGGGCATCCCGCTGACCTTCTCGATGACGCGGGCGAGGAGCACCGCGTTGGTGTTGCTGTACTGGTAGGTGGCGTTGGGAGGGAACGACATCGGCTGCCGGAACGCGGCGGTGAGCGCCTTTCGCGGCGGATAGGGGAATGCCCATGGCCCCTTCGGTGATTCGGCATAGAGGGCAGTGACGAACTGCTCGGTGCCGGCGAATTCGGCAAGACCACTGCGCATCCGGCCGAGCATGTCGATGGTGATCTCGTCGCCGTGGGGAACGCCGGATATGTATCGGGACACCGGCGCGTCGAGGTCGACGAGTCCGCGTTCGGCGAGCTGAAGGATCGCTGTCCCGGTGAATGTCTTTGTGACACTGCCTGTCCGGAAGTGGAAGTCGGGAGTGAGTGGCACCGGGACGGTGGGACTGGCGACGCCGAAGCCTTTCACGTACTCGGTTCGGCCGGGGATCGAGAGGCTGACGATCGCGCCGGGTATCCCCATCTGCGCGATCCGTGCCGTGATCGCGTCGTCGAGGCGGGCGGCGAGCGATGCTGCACCTGCCTCGGGGAGAGCTGATCGCGGAAGCACGACCTGAGGAACGATCATCGCGGCAACGATGACGACTGCGGCGACGAGCGACGTGATCAGGTTTCGATTGAGGCTCATTCGATTCCACCAAGCGTGTGACTCGACTCTGATCCGTTCGCCAGGGTAACGGTCTCGGCTCGCAAAGCCACCCCTTTTCGGCAAACCCACCCCTTGTCAGGTGGTGAGTCTGCCGAAAAGGGGTGGGTTTGCAGAGGCGGAAATCCGGTGGATCCGAACAGCGCTCCCGTGCGTCCAAGTGATGCAGGAATTCGGAAGGTCGCCCATCCCGACAGGAGAACCCATGACCCACAACCTTTCCCGTCTCGTCGATCGTGCGGGTGCGCACGCCCTGCGGTTGATCGCCGACGAGGACGGCATGTCCACGGCGGAGTATGCGATAGGCACGATCGCTGCCGCGGCGTTCGGGGCGATCCTCTACACGGTGGTCACCGGGGACAACATCGTGAGTGCGTTGACCGGCATCATCGGGAAGGCGCTCAACACCTCGGTCGGCTGATGTGTGTGCACGCGTGGCGGATTCGACTGGTTCAGCTGGGTCGCGACGAAGGCGGGATGGTGACGGTCGAGGCGGCTTACGCCGTCGCCGCGATCGTCGTCGCGGTGTTGCTCGCCGTCGGTGCGATCGGTGGTGTGACGTCCCAGATCCGGTGCACCGATGCTGCGCGGGAGGCGGCGCGGCTGACGGCGGCGGGGGACGATTCGGCGCGCGAGGTCGCGAAGCGGACGGCGGGAGATCGGGCGGTGGTGTCGGTGTCGGTGCAGGGCGAACGTGTCGTCGCGCAGGTGCGGACATCGGTGCCGCTGCTGCCCGGGCTCACGGTGTCGGCACAGGCGGTCGCCGCGAAGGAACCACGCGGCGAGGACGAGGTGGTCTTCGCTCCCGGCGTCGAACCGTGAGAACCCTCCGCGGTCTCGTCGCCGACGATCAGGGCAATGCGACGGTGCTGGGTGCGTTCGCGATCGCCGCCCTCGCCGCTGTTCTCGTCTTGGTGATCTACGTCGGCGCGGCCGTGCTCGCCCGCCACCGCGCACAATCCGCCGCAGACCTGTCTGCGCTGGCGGCCGCCGCAGACCATGCGGCGGGGGAGTCCGACCCCTGCACCGCTGCGCGTGCAGTGGCTGCAGCGCAACGACCATCAGCCGATGTGGTCCTGTGCCGGACGGACGGTGAAGACGTGCTGGTCTCGGTGCGCGTCCCGGTCGACCTGGGCAGCTTCGGGGTCCGGGCAGCCACCGCGTCGGCGCGGGCCGGGCCGGTCGAGTGACGGGGGAGCGCTACCCGCGTCGGACAAGAGAACGGAGTCTGGGGATCGGCCAGATCAGGTCGTCGTACGGTTACGGACGTGATTAGAGCCTTCGTAGCCACTGCCGCGGCACTTGCACTACTCGCAGGATGCTCGTCTGAGAAAGATGCTCCTCGGCAAGCTTCCGCACTCCCCGGGGTGATGACAGCTCAACCTCTGACTGCCTCCGACTTGGCCGATCGATTGAAGACATCGATACCCGAAGTGGTGAAAATGATTGAGATCACCGAAGACAACGACCCGAACAATCTGATCGGTCGCCCAAACGGGTACACGACCGCCTTTGTCATCGAGGACTCGCGCGTTGGTTGTCCCGAGTCGCCGGACGGCAGCATCGGTGTTGACTGCGGGGCAATGGTCGAACAGTGGCCAGACCATGCATCAGCCCAAGCGCGTGCTGACTACATCCAGCGGGTGCTGAAGGGAGCCCCGATGCTCGGACAGGAGTACGACACGGTCCGTGGAGATGTGCTGCTCCGCGTGTCGGGTGATCTCAAACCGTCTGAGGCAGAGAGGTACAAGGAGGTGTTCGCGTCCTAGCCGGGGTCCGAGTGACCTAGCGCGGAAAGAGTGTACGACCAGGGCCTCGTGAACGACACGACCAGACGCTGACCTACCCGCGACTGTCCTCGTCGACGACGATCCGCTTGGGATACACCCGGACCGATTGCATAGGGGCGAACCACAATTGGTGAAAGTGCACGTCGGTGTCACCGCGGTAGGCGAGCTCGAAGGCCTCGGTTCCGGTGTTCAGCGGGATCCACGGTCGGACCGCCCGCACGAACGACGACCAGTGGATCAGTTCGCCCTCGGTCAGGAACCCGCCTGCAGCAGCCCAGGTTTCGCCGGACTGTGCGTCGGACGAAGCCAGGTACACCTCGCCGAGCGACGGGGTGATCCGCGGGCCGATCATCGCGGTCTGCAGGTACCACTGCGCGGTGGTCACCACCGGGGTGAAGCCGCCCGATCGGGCCGCGCACCACCCGTAGTGCAGGTCGAGGGCGTCGAGTGCTGCCTCCTCGGAGAAGAACACATCGCGTTCGCCGATGGAGGCCGGCAGGTTGTCGGTGTCCTGGGTCGGCCGCGCGAGCAGGAAGAAGGCGCGCGAGTGCCGGGTCACCACCCGCTTCGTTCCGATCCCCCGATCGGATGCCTCGTCATGCATGAGCCAAGTATTGCCGAGACAGCAGCTCGAGGACGGCCACTGCGCCATCTTTGTCCAACGGATCATTGCCGTTGCCACACTTGGGGCTCTGCACACACGACGGGCAGCCGCTCTCGCATCCGCAGCTCGCGACGGCGTCCCGGGTGGCGTCGATCCAGGTGAGGAAGGCGGAGTGCCCGCGCTCGGCGAAGCCCGCCCCGCCCATGTATCCGTCGTAGACGAAGACGGTCGGCAATCCGGTGTCGGGGTGGAGGTCGGTGGAGACGCCGCCGATGTCCCAGCGGTCGCATGTCGCCACGAGAGGGAGGAGTCCGATCGCGGCGTGCTCGGCCGCGTGCAGTGACCCGGGCAGCCGCGCCTCGTCGATCCCGGCCTCGGCCAACACCTCGGGTGTCAGCGTGTACATGACCGCCCGGGTGTGGAGGGTCTGCTCGGGCATGTCGAGTTCGACGGCGTCGAGGACCTCGCCGGTCCGCAGCGTCCGCAGGTAGCCGACCACCTGGTGCGTCACGTCGACCTCGACGAAGGCCACGGTCAGCGGGCCGAACTCACGGCTCTCGATGACGGAGGTGATCGAGATGTCGGTGGTCTCGCGTGCGGAGGTGGTCCAGTCCGGGTCCTCGGGATGTGCCAGAGCCAGGCCGTCGTCGAGGTCGAGCTCGTCGACGAGGTACGTCTCGCCCTGGTGGATGTGCACCGCCCCGGGGTGCACCGTCGACATCGCACGTCCGGTGTCGACGGTGCCCAGGACCTGCGAGGTCGTGGTGTCGACGATCAGCACTTGCCCGCCGATGCCGCCCCGGATGTCGATCTCGGCGTGCGGTTCGACGCCGGCGGCGACGTACCAACCGGACTTCCGCTTGCGCAGCAGCCCTTCCATCGCCAGATCTTCGGCCACCGGCCGCGCATCCCAGGCATCGATCTCGGCGTCCGAGAGCGGTTTCTCCGCGGCGGCACACAGCAGATGCGGCCCGAGGATGTACGGGTTGGCCGGGTCGGTCACGGTGGCCTCCACCGGCTTGCCGAGGAGCGACTCGGGATGGTGTACGAGATAGGTGTCGAGCGGGTCGTCGCGGGCGACGAGGACCACCAACGAATCCCCGGACTCGCGCTGCCGACCGGCACGGCCCGCCTGCTGCCAGAACGACGCGACCGTTCCGGGGTAGCCGCTGACGATGACGGCGTCCAATCCGCTGATGTCGACACCCAATTCGAGAGCATTGGTGGTCGCGACACCGAGCAGCTCGCCGTCGGAGATCGCCTTCTCGAGCTTGCGCCGGTCGTCGGCAAGATAACCCGCCCGGTAGGCCCCGACCCTCGACTCGAGTTCGGGTGCACTCTGCGACAACAGGTTCCGCGCGGACAGCGCTGTCAGTTCGACGCCCCGCCGGCTGCGCGCGAAGCACAGGGTCCGTGCACCCTCGACCACGAAATCGGCCAGTAACCGTGCGGATTCGGCGCCGGCGGAGCGTCGGACGGGTGCGCCGTTCTCGCCGGTCACCGCCGGCAGGAAGTCCGGTTCCCACAATGCGACGGTGCGTTCGCCGCGCGGCGAGCTGTCCACGGTCACCGCGACCGCGGGTTCACCGATCAAGCGGCCCAACGCCTCCGCGGGTTGTGCGACCGTCGCGCTGGCACCGATGACCGTCGGATCGGCACCGGCTGCTCGGGCGATTCGCAGCAACCTGCGCATCACGAGGGCGGTGTGCGAGCCGAAGACGCCACGGTAGTGGTGGCACTCGTCGACGACGATGTAGCGAAGATGCCGGAAGAACTGACGCCACCGGGCGTGATGGGAGAGGATGCCGATGTGCAGCATGTCGGGGTTGGTGAAGATCCACCGTGAGTGAACACGCGCCCACTGCCGGATCTCGGGGTCGGTGTCGCCGTCGTAGGCGCAGGGCTGCAGATGCCCGAACTCCGGCCGCCCGGCGATGACCGAGGAGACCGACCGGATCTGGTCCGCGCCGAGAGCTTTCGTCGGTGCCAGGTATAACGCTGTCGAATTCTTTTCATTCAACAGAGTCGAAAGAATCGGCATTTGGTAAGACAGCGATTTACCCGATGCGGTACCCGTGCAAATGGCGACATGATTACCGCGGAATGCCTCGTCGGCGGCGCGGGCCTGATGCGTCCAGAGGCGTTCTATTCCGTTGTCCGCGTAGGCGTCGAGGAGCGCTTTGGGTACCCATTCCGGCCACTCGGCGAAAGTTGCAGGGCGCGACGGGATTACCGACAGGTGCGTGAGTGGGGACTCGTCGGGGTCGGTGCCTGCGAGGGACCTGGCGAGGAGGCCTGTCCCGAATGTGGAGTACTGCATTTTATGGAGGAAACTCTTCAAAGTGGTGTCGACGCGGGAGGTCTGGGGAGCTCGGGATGTTACCGACGGATGTCGTGCTGCTGAAGTTTGGCGAGGTTTTTGCTCATCTTGGTTGATGCGACTATCGCAACTGGGCCGGACATGATTGACTGGGTGCGGCCGCAGCTTTCGCAACCCGTCGAGGCGGGCGACAAGCGTGTTGCAGCCGTGGTACTGAGGTTAGTTTGGCGGATCGAAGCAGATCTTCGCGGGGCTCTTTGAGGTATGGCGGTCAACCGGCCACGACGCGATGACCCATCGTGTCGCGACAGTTGATATGTAAAGGATTGCAAGACATGGCACAGGGAACTGTGAAGTGGTTCAACGCGGAAAAGGGCTTCGGCTTCATCGCGCCTGACGAGGGCTCCGACGACGTGTTCGTCCACTACTCCGAGATCCAGGGATCCGGTTTCCGCACCCTCGAGGAGAACCAGCGGGTGGAGTTCGAGGTCGGCCAGGGCACCAAGGGCCCGCAGGCCACCGGCGTTCGCGCGGTCTGAGACCACCTGCGCAGCTGCTCACGCAGATTGCCGACAACCGCTCCCGTCTCGATCAGTCGAGACGGGAGCGTTCTGTTATGTGGGGGCCGATGAAGTGCCGCCGCGAACCGCCGCGGGAAAGACCGGTTTCGCGGACCCGGACCACCTAATCTCGATTTGTGGGCCAGTTGTCGTTTTTCTCCGCGGAGACCGAGGAGCCCGCGTACTCCGATCTCGCGGGTCTGCTCGCGGCGCACGGTCAGGCCGTCCGTTCGGATTCCGGTACGCGGGTCTCGATCGTCGTCCGCGATCGCTGGCGCGCGGAGCAGATCGTCGAGGAGATGCGGGCCTCCGGTCTCGACGCCGAGGTCACCACTTCTGATGAGGGCACCCCGCTGGCCCGCACCGCCGCGAGTCATGAACTGGACTCGCTGCACCGGGCGTGGTCGGCCGGCGCGGTCAAGGCAATGCCCGCCGGCTGGATCCCGTCGTACCGGGCGCTGCGACTCTGGGTGATCGCCTCCGGCCACTCCGACGAGGGCCGCTACCAGCTCGGTCTCGACCCGCACGCCCCCGACACCCATGCGGCCCTCGCCACCGCCCTGATGCGGGTGGGGATCGCACCCACGCTGGTCGGCACGCGGGGCCATTCACCTGCACTTCGCATCGCCGGACACCGCCGTCTCGTTCGTTTGCACGAATACGTGGGTCCGCCGCCGAATGCCGCGGCGGTGCCGGATTGGCCACCTGCGGACATCCATTAGCGATCTCGACGAGAATTCTCTGACCTGGGAAAACGTTGACTGGAAGCGCGTTATGGGTCACATCTGACAGCGCGACACGGAATTCAGATGTGCAAACGGCGCTATACATAAGGTACAAACCCATCGAACACACCTGTTTCAACGCGCAGGTGGTTCTCCACCCAGTCAACCGAAGGACGCCCCGGTGGCCGAGACCAGCACCGCATCCCGCTCTAGTGGGGGAATCCGACGACTCGTGATCGTCGAGTCCCCTACGAAGGCGCGCAAGATCGCCGGTTACCTCGGCTCCAACTATGTGGTGGAGTCGTCCCGCGGCCACATCCGCGACCTGCCGCGCGGCGCCGCCGACGTCCCCGCCAAGTACAAGGGACAGCCCTGGGCGCGTCTCGGGGTGAACGTCGACGACAACTTCGAACCGCTCTACGTCGTCTCGCCGGACAAGAAGACCACCGTCAGCGAACTGAAGTCGCTGATGAAGGATGTCGACGAGCTCTACCTCGCCACGGACGGTGACCGCGAGGGGGAGGCCATCGCATGGCACCTCCTCGAGACGCTCAAGCCGAAGATCCCGGTCAAGCGGATGGTCTTCCATGAGATCACCGAACCTGCGATCCGCGCCGCCGCAGAGAACCCGCGTGACCTCGACATCGACCTGGTCGACGCCCAGGAGACCCGCCGCATCCTCGACCGCCTCTACGGCTACGAGGTGTCGCCGGTCCTGTGGAAGAAAGTCATGCCGAAGCTGTCGGCGGGCCGCGTGCAGTCCGTCGCGACGCGCATCATCGTCGAGCGTGAACGTGAGCGCATGGCGTTCGTGTCCGCCGAGTACTGGGACATCGCCGCGACCATGGACGCCGGCGCCGAGGCCAGCCCGTCGACGTTCAAGGCACGTCTGGTCAACGTCGACGACGCCCGCGTCGCCACCGGCCGCGACTTCGAGGCCACCGGCGAACTGAAGAAGTCCGACGGCGTCGTCGTGCTGAACGCCGACCGTGCGGAGAGCCTGGCCGCAGGCCTCCGGGGCGCGGCCATGACGGTGACGTCGGTCGAGGAGAAGCCCTACACCCGCCGCCCGTACGCGCCGTTCATGACGTCGACGCTGCAGCAGGAGGCCGGCCGCAAGCTGCGGTTCACCTCCGACCGCACCATGCGCATCGCGCAGCGGCTGTACGAGAACGGCTTCATCACCTACATGCGTACCGACTCGACGAGCCTGAGCGAGTCGGCGATCAACGCCGCCCGTGCCCAGGCCCGCGAGCTGTACGGCGACAATTTCGTCCATCCGACGCCGCGTCAGTACACCCGCAAGGTCAAGAACGCGCAGGAAGCCCACGAGGCGATCCGCCCCGCGGGCGAGACCTTCCGGACCCCCGGTCAGGTCGCCGGTCAGCTCGAGGCGGACGAGTTCCGCCTCTACGAGCTCATCTGGCAGCGCACCGTCGCCTCCCAGATGGCCGACGCCAAGGGCACCACGCTGAGCCTGCGGATCGCCGGCACCGCCTCCTCCGGCGAGCGCGCGACCTTCGCCTCGTCGGGCCGCACCATCACGTTCCCCGGCTTCCTGTCGGCCTACGTCGAGACCGTCGACGAGCAGACCGGCGGTCAGGCCGACGACGCCGAGAACCGCCTGCCGCAGCTGACCGAGGGACAGTCGCTCACCGCGACCGAGCTCACCGCCGACGGCCACTCGACCAACCCGCCGGCCCGTTTCACCGAGGCGTCGCTGGTCAAGGTGCTCGAAGAGCTGGGCATCGGCCGTCCGTCGACCTACGCCTCGATCATCGGCACCATCCAGGACCGCGGCTACGTCGTGAAGAAGGGCAACGCCCTCGTCCCGTCGTGGATCGCCTTCGCGGTGGTCGGACTTCTCGAGGCGTACTTCGAGAGTCTGGTCGACTACGACTTCACCGCGACCCTGGAAGACGACCTCGACCAGATCGCCACCGGCAACGAGAACCGCACCAAGTGGCTGACGGAGTTCTACTTCGGCGACGAGCGGTCCGTCGACGACGCCGAGGCACGATCTGCATCGTCGGCGATCGCCCAGTACGGCGGCCTCAAGAAGCTCGTCGACGTCAACCTCGAGGAGATCGACGCCCGCCAGGTCAACTCGATCCGGCTCTTCGACGACGAGGAGGGCCGTCCGATCTACGTGCGCGTCGGCCGCTTCGGCCCGTACCTCGAGCGTGACGTCAACGCGAACAAGAAGACCGACGCCGACGCCGAACCCGATCTGCAGCGTGCCAACCTGCCGGCCGACATCACGCCGGACGAGCTGACCCTGGAGATCGCGGAGAAGCTGTTCTCGACGCCGCAGGAGGGTCGCTCGCTGGGCGTCGACCCGCTGACCGGTCACGAGATCGTCGCCAAGGAAGGACGTTTCGGTCCGTACGTGACCGAGATCCTGCCGTCCGACGACGACGACGACGACGGTGATGCCCCGATCACCATCCCCGCGGGTCCGACGCCGCGCGACGGCGGATCTCCCGGTGCCGGCGGCAGCGATGCCGGCGACGCCGACGTGGTCCCGCTCGACGCCCCGGGCGGCGGCACCACCACCAAGACGAAGCCGGCTGCGAAGAAGGCCGCCAAGAAGGCAGCGAAGAAGGCCGGTCCCAAGCCGCGCACCGGCTCGCTGTTCAAGTCGATGGACATCTCGACGGTCACCCTCGAGGACGCGCTGAAGCTGCTGTCGCTGCCGCGCGTCGTCGGCGTCGACCCAGAGTCCGGCGACGAGATCACCGCGCAGAACGGCCGCTACGGTCCGTACCTGAAGAAGGGGTCCGATTCGCGGTCCCTCGCCAGCGAGGAACAGCTCTTCGAGATCACCCTCGAGGAAGCCCTGAAGATCTACTCCGAGCCGAAGCGTCGCGGACGGCAGGCCGCCGCGCCGCCGCTGCGTGAACTGGGCAAGGACGACGAGGTCAGCGGCAAGCCGATGGTCATCAAGGACGGCCGCTTCGGTCCGTACGTGACCGACGGCGAGACCAACGCCAGCCTGCGCAAGGGCGACGAGGTCGACTCGATCACGCCGGAGCGCGCGATGGAACTCCTCGCCGATCGTCGTGCCCGCGGCCCGGCCAAGAAGGCGGCGAAGAAGGCCGCCAAGAAGGCCCCCGCCAAGAAGGCTGCGAAGAAGACGGCCGCCAAGAAGACCACGAAGAAGGCTGCCGCCAAGAAGACGACCGCCAAGAAGACCGCGGCCAAGAAGACAGCCGCGAAGAAGGCGGATTCGTCGGAGGACTGAACGCTCCACTCGCTGTGTGAGGAGCGATGGCGACGAGCCTCGAAGGCCTGGTGAGATGACGTCGCCGGCCCTTCGTGGCTCGCTGCGCTCGCACCTCAGGGAGCGGGTTGGCCGCGCTCGCACCTCAGGGAGCGGGGGCTGCGACCTCCGCTGGCCGAGTAGGCCCGAGGGGCTACCCGAGGACCGTATCGAGGTCAGTCCCTGCGGTACGGCTCCATGTGCGGGCGGGCGAGGAGGGTCTCGATCCCGCGTCCGCGGAGTTCGACGCCCTCGCCGATCTCCCAGTGCTCGGCCTCCTGATGCGAGGCCAGGAACACCGCACGGGCCGAACCCAGCACGCGGGTGGGCTCGTCCTTTGCGAGTTCGGTGAGGCGGGCGGCCTCGTTCACCGGGTCGCCGATGACGGTGTACTCGAGGCGCTGCTCGGCGCCGATGTGTCCGGCGATGGCCTTGCCTGCGGAGACGCCGATGCCGATGTCGGTGTCGCCGAGGGTCTGGTACAGCTCGGCGCGCAGCTCGCGGGCGGAGGCCAGCGCGCGACCGGCGAAGTCGTCGAGGTCGAGGGGAGCGCCGAAGATCGCGAGCGCCGCGTCGCCCTGGAACTTGTTGACGAAGCCGCCATGGCGTCCGACGACGGTCACGACCACCCGGAAGAACTCGTTGAGCAGTTCGACGATCTCGCGCGGCGGACGGTTCACGGCCAGGCGCGTCGAACCGACGATGTCGACGAACAGCACGCCGACGTAGCGTTCCTCGCCGCCGAGTTCGGTACCGGTCTCGATGGCGCGTCGGGCGACGTCCTCGCCGACGTAGCGGCCGAACAGGTTACGTAGTTCCTGTCGTTCGCGCAGGTCGGCGACCATGTCGTTGAAGCCGGCCTGCAGCAGGCCGAGGTCGCTGCCGTCGTAGATCTTCACCGCGACATTCAGGTCGCCCTCGCTGACCTTCGACTGGGCGCGACGCAACTGCTTGATCGGGTCGTTGATCGCGGCGACCACGCGCACGATCGCGATGACGCTGAACGCGAGGGCCGACACCGCCATCCACAGGATCGGACGCTCGAGGCCGGTGGAGTCGCCCTCGAAGATGCCCAACCGGTGCAGCACGATCAGGCCGATGATCACGACCATGGGCGCAACGACGCTGATCACCCAGAACGCCGTGATACGGGTGGTGACGCTCGGGGCGATCGCATGGTCGGGGTTGTTGGCCATCGCGGCGACGGTGATCGGACGCATCACCTTCTCGGCCTGCATGTAGCTCAGGGCGCAGGTGACCATCGCACCGATGGCGCTCGCGATGGCGACGATGAAGGCGTTTTTCGACGACACGGTCAGGTTGACCAAAGTGAAGAGCGCGCCGCCCACCACCCACAGCGCGGCGTTGACGACCGTCAACAGCGTCGGCAGGGCGAGGGCGCGGCGTCGGGCGGCCTCGTTGTCGAGTCGGGTGCGTCGGCGATGCCACACGAGGACGGGCAGCGACAGCTGGATGCTGGCGTAGCCGCCGATGACCATCGCGATCATGAGGTAGCCCGCGAAGATCACCTGGTTCAGCGCGGTGATCTCGTCGAGGCTGATCGAATCCTGGAGTGGCATCCCGAAGCGGAGGAATGCGAAGGTGAACAGTGCGCCGACGAGATTGGCACGGAGCATGTCGAGCGCGAGGATCGGCCACGGCGTATGAATCAGCCATCGGCCAAGGTGCAGGACCTTGGACCACCGCGACCGCTGTTCCACCACGGAGACTACGGTAGCTGGCTGCTTGCAATCGTTAAACACGGTTCCGCACGGTTGGCGTGTCCGAACTGCGGTTTAGGGTGTCGTTGTGACCAATGTCTTTGATCGGCTGACCGGCCAAGAGGCGATCGCGGACGATCTGCGCGCCGCGGCGCGTGCCGCGCGGGTCCTCGCGCAGCAGCTCGACGCGGGCAGCAGCGAGGGCCTGTTCGTGCCCGACGACGAGATCCCGGGCGTCGACGCGGGGTGGTCACGCGCGTCGATGACGCACTCCTGGTTGTTCACCGGGCCTCCCGGGAGCGGTCGTTCGGTCGCCGCGACGTGTTTCGCGGCCGCCCTGCAGTGCCAGTCGCCCGAGTCGGCGAACGTCGGGTGCGGCGAGTGTCGCGCTTGTGTGACGGTGATGGCCAAGACCCACGCCGACGTCCGGCACGTGGTGCCCGAGGGGCTGAGTCTGGCGGTCAACGCGATGCGCGACATCGTGCAGGCCGCTGCTCGACGCCCCGGGACCGGTCGCTGGCAGATCGTGATCGTGGAGGACGCCGACCGCCTCACCGAGCAGGCCGCGAACGCCCTGCTGAAGGTCGTCGAGGAGCCGCCACCCCGCACCGTCTTCCTGCTGTGCGCGCCGTCGGTGGACCCTGAGGACATCTCGGTCACCCTCCGATCGCGATGCCGGCACGTCGCGCTGGTGTCGCCGACACCCGCGGCCATCGAACGGGTCTTGGTCGAACGCGACGGCCTCGACCCTGACCAGGCGCGCTGGGCGGCGTCTGTCTGCGGCGGCCACATCGGTCGCGCCCGGCGCCTCGCCACCGACCCCGACGCCCGTTCCCAACGGGAGAAGGCGCTGTCGCTGGCGCGCGCGGCTTCCCGGGATTCGACGGCGTACGCGGCGGCCGAGGAGCTGGTGCGTTCGGCGGAGACCGCGGCCAAGGCGATCAGCGCGGAACTCGACGAGGCCGAGACCGAGGAGATGAAGACCGCGCTCGGTGCGGGCGGTACCGGCAAGGGGACCGCCCGGATGCCCCGCGGTAGTGCCGGCGCGCTCAAGGAGCTGGAGAAGCGACAGAAGTCGCGGGCCACGCGCGTCGGACGCGACGTCCTCGACCGCGCCCTCGTCGACCTCGCCGCGCTCTTCCGCGACGCGCTCGTCGTCGGGGTCGGGGCGAAGGTGACCGCGATGCACCCCGACAAGTCCGATGACATCTCGATACCCCTGGCCGGCTACGCCCGCCCCGAGCAGTTGCTGTCCTGCGTCGAGGCAGTCCTCGACTGTCGTGAGGCGCTGGACATGAACGTCAAACCCAAGTTCGCGGTGGACGACATGGTCGCCCGGATCGGGTTGGCACTCAAGCGCAAGGTCGACGCCTAGAAATTCAGTTGGATCACGATTTTCGCCGATCCACCCACTATTGGTAACTTATGTGTTACCAATAGTGGGTGGATGCATTCGAGGCGATCGCCGACCCGACCCGTCGGGCACTCGTCGAACGTCTCGCGCAGCGCCCCGCGCGTGTCGTCGATCTGGCGGCCGAACATCCGGTCAGCCGTCCCGCGATCTCGCGTCACCTACGGGTCCTCGGCGAGGCCGGCGTCGTCTCGGCCGTCGACCACGGCCGCGAGCGGCACTACGAACTCGTGCCCGGCGGACTGGCGCCGCTGCGCGACTGGCTCGACGGACTGGCGTCGGGGGCAACGCCGCCGTTCGGTGAGCATCATCTCGACGCGCTCGATCTCGAGGTTCGACGCACCGTGCGGGAGTTCGACGACCCGGGCAACCAGACCGGCGAACAGAAGGAGACAGGATGAATGCCGACGTGACGGCCACCGGCCGCCGTGAGATCCGCGACGGGGTGTCCTACGTGGTCCTCGAGCGAACCTTCGCAGCGCCTGTCGCCGCGGTGTGGGCGGCCATCACCGAACCCGGACGGCTGGAACGGTGGGTGGGGACCTGGGACGGCGATCCGACCGAAGGTTTCGTCGATTTCCGCATGACCGCCGAGGGTGAGGACGCGGCGCCGGAGCGAATGTCCATTCTGGAATGCGAGCCGCCGAACCGACTCGTCGTCGAATCGAAGTCGCCCGATCCCGAGGGCGGACCCGACGACGTGTGGCGGCTGGAGTTGGATCTCACCGAGGTCGATGGGACGACCACACTCACGTTCGCGCAGGGACTTCCGCGCCCCGAGATGGCCGAGAACGTCGGCCCCGGGTGGGAGTACTACCTCGATCGGCTCGTCGCGGCCGAATCAGGCAGCGGCGTCGACGCGGTGGACTGGGATGCCTACTATCCGGCGCTGTCGGGCCCGTACGCGCAGATGTTCGCCGACTGACCACGGCGGGACTCTTACGAGACGGTAATCCGCCAGCAACACGGCCTCTTTAACGTCTCCGGTCATGACACGCCCCCTGGGTACGGGGATCAACATCTCTGGACTGACCAAGACGTTCACCTCCCGCTCGTTGCGCGGGAGTTCGACGGTTACCGCGTTGTCCGACGTCTCGCTGAGCACGTCGGAGGGTTCCTTCCTGTCGTTGCTCGGCCCGTCGGGCTGCGGCAAGTCGACGGTGCTGCGCATCCTCGCCGGCCTCGAGGACGCGACTTCGGGGACCGCGCTGATGAACGGTCAATCGCCCCAGGATCTCCAGCGAAATCATGAGCTGGGCATCGCTTTCCAGGACTCGGCGCTGCTGCCGTGGCGGTCGGTGGAGTCCAACATCAAGCTGCCGCTGCAGGTCGGCGGCATGCCGGCCGACGACGACCTCGTCGCCGACCTGATCGAACTGGTCGGCCTCGAGGGTTTCGAGAAGTCGAAGCCCGCGATGCTCTCCGGCGGTATGCGTCAACGTGTTTCGATCGCTCGCGCGCTGGTGGTGAAACCGACTGCACTGCTGCTCGACGAACCGTTCGGCGCGCTCGACGACATGACCCGGCAGCGGCTCAACGTCGAACTGCTGCGCATCTGGACCGAGAAGCCGGCGACCACGCTGATGGTCACGCACGGCATCGCGGAGGCGGTCTTCCTCTCCGACGTGGTCGCGGTCATGAGTCCACGTCCGGGCACGGTCGTGGAGGTGGTTCCCATCGATCTGCCGCGTCCCCGTGTCCCGGGGATGATGCGTACGCCCGAGTTCCATGCGATACATGACCACCTCTCCGGACTCCTGTTCGGCAAGCAGGCGACCACCGAACCGGTCGAAGACGTTGCACCGGAACCTGTTGCGGAGGGTGTGAGTGGCTAGATTCGGGTCGGTCCGATGGGTGGCCGGTCTCGGGGGAATCGTCGGGCTCATCGTGGTGTGGTGGATCGCCGGCGCGCTGGAGTTGTTCGGCGGAACGATCCCGACGCCGTGGTCGGTGCTCGCCGAGATCGGCGGCACCGGTTCCTCCTACTACGTCGACAACTTCTCGCTGACAGTCGAACTCGCGCTCCGCGGTTTCCTCTGGGGCAACGGGCTCGCGATCGCCCTTGCCGTGGTCGTGATCTTGTTCCCGCCGGTGGAGGGTCTCGCGACCCAGCTCGCGATCCTGTCGTACTGCACGCCGATCATCGCGGTCGCGCCGATCATCCAGGTGGCCTTCGCCGAGGTGACGACGATGATCGTCTTCCTCGCCGCCATCTCGGTGTTCTTCACGACGATGATCGGGACGCTGTCGGGTTTGCGCTCACCGCATGCCGGAAGTCTCGACCTCGTCAAGGTCTACGGCGGTGGCCGCTTCGCGCAGCTGCGGCGGGTGCGCTCCGTCGCCGCATTGCCGAACACGCTGGCCGCCATCAAGATCGCTGCTCCGGCCGCTGTGCTCGGCGCCGTGCTCGGTGAGTTCCTCGCGATGCCCGAGACCGGTGCCGGACCGGCGATGATCATCGCCCAGCAGAGCGGCAACATCCCGCAGGTGTGGGCCATCGCCCTGATCAGCGGAGCGGTTGCGGGCATCGGTTACGCCGTGGTCGCGGTGATCGCCAAGTATGCGACGGCCTGGTCGAACGGAACGGCGGCGGGACGATGAGCACCGAGGTGGGAACGGGTGGCCTCGGAACCGGCGGTCTGTGGGCGGCGGGACGTTTCCTCGGGTCGCTGCTGCTGTCGTTCGCCCTGATCCTGGTGATCTGGTGGCTGTTCCTGCTGGCCTTCCCCGACATCGGGCCGATCATCGGGCGCACACCGGTCGATGTGTTCGACTATCTCTTCGTCGATGCCGACGCGCAGGCGGCTCGGAACGTGATCTTCGGCGATCTATGGATCACGTTGCAGGATGCGGCAATCGGATTCGTCGCCGGCATGCTCGCGGCGATCGTCACGGCGGCGATCTTCGTCGTGTCGCGGTCGGCCGCACAGACGTTCATGCCGATCGCGATGCTCCTCCGGTCGGTGCCGCTGGTCGCGATGACACCGCTGATCACCGTCATCGTGGGTCGAGGCGTCGCGGTGGTGGCGGTGATGGGCGGGATCGTCGTGTTCTTCCCCGCGCTCGTGATGATCATGACCGGGCTGTCGAATGCGCCGCGTCAGATCACCGATGTGATCAGCGTGTACGGCGGCGGGCGCTGGACGGCGTTGCGGCGCTCCGCGATTCCGTCGGCGGTGCCGTCGCTGTTCAGCGCGGCCAAGGTTTCGGTACCGGGCGCGCTCATCGGCGCGACGGTCGCCGAATGGTTGGGGACCAACAAGGGTCTCGGTGCGTCCCTGCAGCGGGCCCTGCCCGCGGCGGCCTATGACGAGCTGTGGGCCTCGGTCCTCGTCATCACCGTGGCTTCGATCGTCATCTACGCCGTGGTGGGTGTCGTCGAGACTGTTGTCCTGTCACAGATGGGAATGCAGCACAACTGAGGTCGAGCACTCGCACGACCGGATCTGCTTCTGGCGAAAGGTAATTCTCACATGGCGAACTCCTTCGACCGTCGGTCGTTCCTCCGCTACTCGATGATGGGCGGCGCGGCCGCCGGTGCCCTCGGCCTGACCGGCGCGCTGTCGGCGTGCAGTTCCGGCGGCACCGCGAGCGGGGGAACGAGCTCGACCAATCCGAGGGTCCAACTGTCGTGGCAGAAGAACATCGAGTTCGCGGGTGAGTACTTCGCCCTCGAGAACGGCTATTTCGAGGAGGCGGGTCTCGGCACACCTGAGCTGATCACCGGTGGTGGTGCGGGGACCGGCGTGGAGAACGGTCTGACGTCGAACAAGGTGTGGATCGGCATGTCCTCGCCGCAGCTGACCGCGCCGGTGATCCTGCAGGGCGCGAAGCTGATGACCGTCGCTGCGACGTTCCAGCGCAACCCCTTCTGCATTGTGTCGTCGGCGGACAAGCCGATTCTGAGTCCCGAGGATATGAAGGGCCGCAAGATCGGCGTCCAGGCGACCAACGAGAACGTCTTCCAGGCGCTGCTCACCGCCAACAACATGACCGAGGCCGACATCCAGAAGATCACCGTCCAGTACGACCCGACGCCGCTGAAGAACGGCGAGGTCGACGGCTGGGTCAGCTATGTGACCAACGAGCCGATCACCCTGGAGGAGAGCGGTTTCCCGAATGCCAACTTCCTGTTCGCCGATTTCAACCTGCCGCTCGTCGCCGAGACCCTCGTCGTCCGGCAGGACACCATCGACAACGAACGCGACAAGGTGAAGGCCTTCCTCAAGGCCGACATCAGGGGCTGGTACGACGCGGTGGCCGATCCGGCGGGCTCGGCACGGCTCGCGGTCACCAAGTACGGCAAAGACCTCGGACTCGACGAAGCCGAACAGACCATGGAGGCCATCGCCCAGAACACCCTCGTGGTCTCCGAGGACACCAAGGCCAACGGCCTGCTCACGATGACCGACGAACTGATCGCGCAGAACATCGAAGCCCTCGCCAAGGGCGGCTTCGCGCTCAAGGCCGAGGACATCTTCGACATGTCGCTCGTCAAGGAGGTCTACGAGGAGAACCCCGACCTGAAGAAGTGACCCGCCCTATCATTGGTGCACGGTCGATGGCCGTGCAGCCGATGAGCGAGGGAGCAGACGATGTCGGACTTCATCCGGAAGATCAAGGAAGAGGCCAGGGCCGTCTCGGCTGCCATCGATCAGGAACTGACCGTCCTCGAAGGAGTCCCCGGATACGACCCGCTCGCCGATGACACGGACGAGGAATCGTCCGACGAGTCGGTGCCCGTCGAGTCGGCGTCCGTCGAAGCCGGTGACGAGACGAGCAAGTAGAAACGACGCAGCGGCCGTCGGGTGGGATCTCCCCGCCCGGCGGCCGTCGTGCGTGTGGGCTCACTTCTTGACGAACCCCAGCAGCGCCTCGTTGACCTCGGCGGCGTGCGTCCACAGCAGACCATGGGGAGCGCCCTCGATCTCGACGTACTCGGCCTCCGGGACGGCATCGTGGAAGCGACGGCCGGTGGCGTCGATCGGCAGGATGTTGTCGGCGGTGCCGTGCAGGATCAGCGTCGGCTTGCCCGAATCACGAACTGCGGCAACGTCCTCGCGGAAGTCCTCGATCCAGGTCGGGACGACGGCGTAGGCCGCGACCGGTGCGCTGCCGACAGCGGTGATCCAGTTGGCATCGACGACTTCCTGGGTGATGCGGGTGCCGAGGGTGTCGTCGAGGTTGTAGAAGTCCTTGTAGAACTGGGTGTACCAGGCGTACCGGTTCTCCTTGGCGGCCTGCGCGATGCCGTCGAAGACCGCGGCGTCGACGCCCTCGGGGTTGTCGTCGGTCTTCACCAGGAACGGCTCGAGCGAAGCGAGGAACGCGAACTTGGCGACCCGCTCGGTCCCGTACGTTCCGGCGTAGCGCGCGAGTTCACCTGTGCCCATGGAGAATCCGACCAGGATGACGTCGCGCAGGTCGAGGGTCTCGAGCACGGTGTTCAGATCTGCGGCGAAGGTGTCGTAGTGGTAACCGGTGCCGACCTTGCTCGACTTGCCGAAACCCCGACGGTCGTAGGTGATGACCCGGTAGCCGGCGTCGATCAGCTCGCGAGCCTGTAGCTCCCAGCTGTTGCCGTCGAGTGGGTAACCGTGGATCAGCACGACCGGCTGACCGGTTCCGTGGTCCTCGTAATACAGCTCGATGTCGGTGGTGTTCTCGGTGCCGACGGTGATGTAGCCCATTGCGATCACTTCTTTCTTGTTCAGCGACCCGAGGGTCGGATGGGAGCCGAAGAGAACGTTCGTTCTCTGGGCTGATTGCTACACTAGAGAACGATCGTTCCCCGCGCAAGGGGTAACTCGGAATCCAGTGAGGACGGTGCATCGTGGCAGCTTCGAAGGACATCGCGGTCGACCCGCGCGACCAGGTCATTCGCGCCGCGGACGAGTTGTTCAACGCCTGCGGGGTCCACGCGGTCGGGATGGACAAGGTCCGCGACGCCGCAGGCGTGTCGCTCAAGAGGATCTACTCGCTGTTCCCCTCCAAGGAGGCCCTGATCCTCGCGGTCCTCGACGACCGGACCCGACAGTGGAATGCGGGTGTCGCCGCTTGCGCGGAAGGGTTGTCGACGCCGCGGGAGAAGCTGCTGGCGATCTTTGACTTCCTGCTCGGATGGTTCGGCACCGACGAGTTCCGGGGCTGCGCGTTCATCAACGCCTACGGCGAGTTGGGTGGGGAGCTGCCGTCGGTCGCCGAGGCGGTGCGTAAGCAGAAGGCCGCATTCCAGGACTACGTGGCCGGCCTGGTCGCAGAGCTCGGCGGACCGTCGCGCCTGGCTGCTCAGCTGGCGATTCTGGCGGAAGGGGCTCAGACGACGGCGGCGATCGCCGGCACCACGAAAGCGGCCGACGACGCCCGGAGTGCCGCCGAAATCCTGATCGATCAGGCTCTCGGATAGATTGTCATCCGTTCGAAGGAAAATGTAACAATAAGCATTGTTAGTGGGTCATCTGAACCATTTTCTGAGACATTTTCGCTGATTGATCTCGGGAGAGCAAAATTGGGTCATCATTCCGACCTGGGCAAACGTACGTGTTTCGAATGTTCAATTCGGTCTGCTAATGTCCCGGCGTAATCAATTCGTTGTGTCGTGTTGTGGGGGACTGAAACACAACGGGTCTCGGGCTGGGAAAGGTACACAATGCGATTCACCAAGGTGGCGACGGCGGGATTCGGGCTGGCAGCGGCAGCCGCGATGACATTCTCCGGATCAGGAGGCGCGTCCGCGCTGCTGTTGATTCCGGCCTCGTTCACCCACACCCAGTCGCTCAGTAATGGAACGCTGACGGTGAAGGTGAACAACAACACGTCGTCGACGGTGAAGTGCAATCTGTCCGTCCACGAGGCGAGCAAGGAGTCGCAGGTCAAGCTGGCAGTCGCCAAGGTGAACACCCACCTCGCGGGCGGGGTCAGCGATACGCTTCTCGCCGCGGCGCGCCAGGAAGTCGAGGCCGACGCGCTGAAGGTGGTGTGGACCAAGAAGTCGATCTCGTCGAACGGTTCGTCCACGGCAACGTGGAAATCCGGGCGTGCCGACGCGTCGTACGTGATCTATCAGGATTGCTCTTCTGATTCGCTTTTGGGTCTGACGTTCAGCGGCCTCGCGCAGGACTACAAGGTGACCGGAACCGGCAAGTCCCCTGACTCGCCCGACGACTCGGGCAACGGCAGCCTCAGCGGACTGTTCGGCGGTCTGCTCGGATAGTTCCCGATAGGCGGGGGAGGCGAGCGCTGCTCGTCGGCCCCGCCGTCGCTTCGGCGTGCGTGACTTCGCTCGCCGCCATTACCCTGCGCTGGGCACATCGCCGTGGCGGCAGGAATCAGATCAATCATTTCCCCCGACATCGCTTCGTCGGGCTCACCCTGCGACTCGCGTCGCGGGGCAATGAATCATGCGTACGAAAGGGATCACATGCGATTCTCACGTTTGGCACTGACAGGAATCGGAGTGGCGGCAGGTGCCGCCGTGGCACTCACCGGAAGCGGACAGGCGTCGGCTGCGCTGCTCGCTCCGTCGTCGTACCCGCACACACAGTCGCTCACGAACGGCACGGTGACGGTGAACGTGGGCAACGAGACGTCGAAGACGGCGACGTGCTGGCTGTCCATTCACCACGCGAGCAAAGAGACCCAGCTCAGTCTGCGTGCCGCGGCCGTCAACGTGAGTATCGGCTCGGGTCTTGAGTCCGCGGTCCTCGACAAGGATCGCCAGGACGCGGCCGAGGGTGCGCTCAAGATCGTGTGGGGCGGTGATGGACACGAGGTGTCGAAGAACTCCTCGCAGACCGGTGTCTGGGTCTCGAACCGCACCGACACGTCGTACGCGATCTACCAGGAATGCACCACGCCCGATCCGATCACGGGTATGACGATCAACGGCCTCGCCCAGGTCTACAGGGTCGATGGAACCGGCAAGCCCGCGGACAATCCCGGCGGTGGTGACAACGGCGGTGGTGACAA
>NZ_JSYC01000095.1:0-7376 GCF_054823965.1 Gordonia sp. GN26
GCTGGCCGAGTAGCGACGACCGAGCGTAGCGAGGCCGCCGCGTATCGAGGTCAGTCGGTGACGTCCCACTCCAGCGGCAGGGCGGTGAGGCCCGACACCGAACCGACGTGGTCCTCGATCGTGGCGTCGCCGGGGACCCGGTAGTCGGGGATGCGCTTGTGCCACTCCTCGATCACGATCTCGAGTTCGAGGCGTGCCAGGTGGGAGCCGAGGCAGCGGTGTCGTCCGGCGCCGAAGGCGATGTGCCGGTTCGGGCTTCGGCCGAAGATGATGTCCTCGGCGTCCTCGAACTCGTCGCGATCCCGGTTGGCGGCCGCGGTGGACAGGACGACGCGGTCGCCGGCCTTGATCGGGCATCCGCCTAGTTCGGTGTCGCTCTTGACCACCCGGCTGGTGTTCACCACCGACCGCGCGCGCAACATCTCCTCGGAAACCTCACGTGGGGTGACGGTTCCGTCGACGATGAGGGCGCGCTGCTCGGGGTGCGCGGCCAGGTAGCGGAAGGTGTACCCCAGTGCGTTGGCGACGGTGTCGAGGCCGGCCATCCAGAGCTGGAAGGTCATCGACAGTGCTTCTTCGTCGGTCATCTGCCGGCCGCTCTTGAGGGGCTCGGTGACGATGACGCTCATGAGGTCGTCGCGCGGATCGGCGCGACGGTCGGCGAGCATGCCGGCGAGGTAACCCATCACCTTCTTGCGCACGCCGAGCCGGATGGCGAAATCAGGATCATCCTCGGGCTTGGTGTGCATCAGCGAGTCGATCCACGCGAGCAGCATCGGGGCGTCGTCGACGGGCATGCCCATGATGTCGAGGAAGACGCGCGTCGGGAGGTCCTTGGCGAACTCGGCCACGAACTCGATCCGGCCCTTCGATGCGAGGGCATCGATGAGATCGCAGGCGAGTTGCCGGATGTCGTCGGCACGTTCCGCGATCGCCTTCGGTCCGAAGTGCGACGAGATCAGGGCGCGGTACTCGGTGTGCATCGGCGGGTCGATCTCGACCGGAATCCAGCGCTTCTTCTTCTCGTACGCCTCGTCCGGCTCGAAGGCCTCGACCGAATCGCTCGAAAACGTCTCCCAGTCCTGGAATGCTGTGAGGACCTCGTCGTAACCGAGGACGTACCAGACCGGACGCGGCGCCGAGGTGCGGTTGACCTGCACCGGGCATGCGTTCCGGAGCTCGTCCCACCGGCCGAACTGGTCGGCCCGGGCGGCCTCGTCGGTGCGATGGTCGAAGGTGGTGTCGTAAGCGCTGCCGCTGGGCGCGATCTCGGACATCGGTGGTTGCCTCGCAGTCTCGTCGGCACGGGGTTCGCAAGCCCAAAGCTACCACCGGCATCGCTAACTTAGTTACCCTTCTCGGAACTGGCCTGCCCGCACCATTCCAGCCCGATCCGCGCCCGAGGGAGCCCCGACGTGAGACTGCGACTCGACCGAGACCTCTGTGTCGGTCACGCACAGTGCTTTGCCACCGACCCCGACCTCTTCCCGATCGACGACGACGGCTTCAGCCTGGTCGAGGATCAGGAGGTACCGAAAGACCGGCTCGCTGCCGCACGGGCCGGGGTCAATGCCTGTCCGGAACGCGCGCTCCGACTCGAGGAGGACGGGTGAACGCCACGGCGACGGGGGACTGGCGGCAGCGGCTGATCGACCTCATCGCCGACTATCGCTCACGGACACCCGACTCGTCGAAGGACCGCTACCAGCGCGCCCGGGACTGGCAGGCCGAACTCGACGACCACGGGTTGGCCGCACCCGCGTGGCCGCGCGAGGTCGGGGGCCTCGACCTCGCTCTTGACGACCTGCTGGACTACTACCGCATCACCTCCGCAGTGAAGGTGCCCTCGCATCCCTGTCCGCTGTCGATGATCCTGGCGCCGACCCTGATCGCCCACGGGACCGACGCACAGAAGGAACGCTTCCTCAAGCCGTTGCTGCGTGCCGATGAGCTGTGGTGTCAGGGGTTCTCGGAACCCGCGGCCGGCAGCGACCTCGCGTCGCTCACCACCCGCGCGGTCCGCGACGGCGACGAGTACGTGGTGACCGGGCAGAAGATCTGGACCAGCCAGGCCGATCGCGCGGACTGGATCTTCGCGCTGGTGCGCACCACGCCACTCGAACCGGGGACCAAGCGATCCACCTCCGGCATCAGCTATCTACTCATCCCGATGACCAGTGCGGGCATCACCGTCCGGCCGTTGCGAGACATCAGCGGCGCAGCACATTTCGCGGAGGTCTTCTTCGACGACGTACGCGTCCCGGTCGCCAACCGCATCGGCGCAGAAGGGGAGGGGTGGTCCATCATGCGCACCTCTCTCGGCCACGAACGTGCGACCGCGTTCCTCGCCGACGAATTCCGCTACCGCAACACCGTCGATCGCCTGTTCAGGCTGGTCGTCGAGCAGGGACTGGCCGACGATCCGCTCGTCCGGCAGCGGGTCGCCGACCTCGAGATCGGCGTGCAGTCGGTCGCACAGAACGGCGCCCGCGCACTCGCGGCGGTACTCCGCGGGCAGGATCCGGGTGCGGTCGCTTCGGTCAACCGGCTGGTGAAGTCGGAGTTCGAACAGCGGCTGCACGCCCTGGCGCTGCGAGCGACAGGTGAAGCGGCAGTGCTCGATTCACGCGCTGACGGCGCCTGCGACGGCGGCCGCTGGACCTACGGATACCTTATGAGCCGCGCGACGACGATCGGCGCGGGTACTGCCGAGATCCAGCGGAGCACGATCGCCGAGAAGGTTCTCGGCCTGCCGTCGTCGCGAGGGGAACACGTCGATGAGTCATCAGCTGTGGCGGCCGGCGAACCGATGGCGGTGGCCGACGACGACGAGCGTGAGTTGCGCGCTGTACTTGCCGGAGCGCTGAAGTCGGCCGTCGACCCTGCCGACCTACTCGACCGTTCGCGCGCGATTGATTCGTCCGACGCAGGGCTCTGGTCCGATCTCGTCGGGTTCGGGCTACCGGCGTTGCATGTCCCTGCAGAGGAAGGGGGAGCAGGTGCCGACGTGCGGTTGCTGTGTGCCGCCGTCGAGGAATGCGCGAAGGTGATCGCGCCGGTTCCCCTGCTACCCACGGTCGTTGCAGCATCGATCCTGCATGCAGCCGGTGCCGCGGAAGCGTTGAGCGCCGTCGCATCCGGGACTGTCATCGTGCCGGCGTCACTGCCCACCGGCCCCGCGTGGGGTCGTCCGGTTGCATCGTCACCGGCCTGGAACGGTACATCGTTGACGGGCGAACAGCGTCTGGTGCAGGGCGCCCCTGTCGCGTCGTCGTTCATCGTTACTGCCCAGCAGGACGCTCGGCCGGTGCTGATCCTCGTCGACGGTAAACCCGAGACGGTCACCGTCACCGCCCAGCAGGCGTTCGATCGTAGTTCGACGGTCGGGACGGTTCGATTCGACGCTGCACCCGGAACTGTTCTGACCGAGGGCGACGCGGTCGAGACCGTGGCGGCACGCGTCCGGCCCATTGTGCTGCTCGCGCACGGCGCGGACGCTGTCGGCGTCGCCGCGCGGGCCGTCGCACTGGCCGTCGACTGGGCGGGTCAGCGCGAACAGTTCGGTCGCGCGATCGGTTCGTTCCAGGCCGTGTCCCACCGGATCGCCGATGCCGCAGTCGCACTCGAGGGTGCTCGCAACCAGGTCCTGGGTGTCGCTGCGACGGTCGACGAGGGCGTGGTTCAGGGCGCCGATCTCGACTGCGCTGTCGACCTGGCCGTCGCGTCCGCCCTCGACGCCGCGATCACCGCCACCGAGAGCTGCATCCAGGTGCTCGGCGGCATCGGGTTCACCTGGGAACACCCGGCTCATCTGCTGCTGCGGCGGGCGCGCTCCACCGCGGTGCTCGCGGGCGGCGCGAACACCTTGCGCGATCGGGCGGCGACGCATCTCCTGTCGACGAAAACATGATTACCGCCTCACCCTACGAAGTACACTTGGTAAACCTTGTGACGGTCTTTCGATGCGAAGAGAGGGGCGCTTGTGCGCGTATTGATTACCGGGGTCAGCGGTCTGGTGGGCCGGACCACGGCTGCCCGGCTGGCCGGGGCCGGCCACGACGTGGTCGGGCTCAGTCGCAGCGCGCCGCTCGAACTACCTTCGCAGGTCACTCACATCCGCGGTGACATCTCCGACGACGCCGTGCTCGCGAAGGCCTGCGCGGGCGTCGACGCCGTGATTCATTGCGCGTTCATGCTGGACGCCCGCGAGGGCCTGGACGCCATGGAACGCACCAACGTCGGCGGCACCCGCAAGCTGATCGCCGCCGCCGAGAAGGCCGGTGTCCGCCGTGCGATCTTCCTGTCGTCGGTCACGGTGTACGGACCCCGTAGCTCGAACGACGAACCCCCACGTACCGAGTCGAGCGGAGCCACCCCACACCCCGACCAGCCCTACGCCGCCCACAAGGCCGAATGCGAGCGGTTGTTCGAGCAGTCCGCGCTGTCGTCGGTGCTTGTTCGCGCCGCGATCATTCTCGGGCGCGGCACCGACAACCGCCTGCAGGAGAACCTGGCCGGCGCCAACCACATCGGTGCAAGCGGACCCGAATATCCGTGGCAGGTCATCCATCACGACGACGTCGCAGCGTTCCTCTCGCTGGCCATCACCTCCGACCAGGAGGGCGTCGTCAATCTCGCCGCTGACGAACCAGTCAGTCAGCGCCGTATCGCCGAGATGCTCGATCGCAAGCTGCTCGCTCTACCGCGCGGTGCGATGATCAACGCCGCCAAGGTCGCCGGCGGGATGTTGCACATCACCGCAGGCGAGGTGGCCGCCGCGCTGCGGATGCCGATGGGCGATCTCACCGAACTCCACGAGAAATGGGGCTTCACTGCAGTGTGGAACGGCCCGGACACAATTCTCGACACCCGCCTCGCCGTCGTCGGCCGCACCACCAGTAAGGGGCGCGTCGTCGCAGCACGGGGCCGCATCCCTTATCTGCACCAGATCGCCGCCGCCGATACACTTGCGCCGGACGATGCGCCGCTGGCGTATTCGGGTCCCGAGGATCTCCGCGGCGAGTTCGACACCCCGATCGATCGGCGTTTCCCGGTCTACTCGCAGACCAACCTGGCGGAGGCGCTGCCCGGTCCGTCGACGGCGCTCACGCTCGACGTCCAGGGGCGTGCATTGCGCGGCACCACGTCGGCCGTTGCCGATTTGCTCGGACTGCCAGGCGCTTTGGGCACCGAGGCGTCGGCCCGCCTGCAGGCGGTGCACGCCCACCGCATGTACATCAACGCCTCCGCGACCTACCACGTGTCGCTCGCGATGCCGGGCACCAATCCCGACGAACTCGCGGCCCAGTTCACCGGCACCCACGCCGACGAACTGCCCGGCGGACAGTCCGCCATCGCCGGGACCTACCAGGGTCCCGCCCAGACCGCGGCGTCGAAGGCCAAGTCCGCGGCCGCAGTCGGTGCGCGGGTGGTGTCGCTCATCCGGTCGTCGGCACTCGACGTCGACGAGGTCCGCGCACAGACCGCACGACTCGAGGGTTTCCTCGACGAACTCGACACGATGCCCGACGCCCAACTCCGGCAGGTGTTGCTGCTTGCCGGCGATCTGCTCGCCTACGCCTGGACCGTGCAGGGTGTGGTCAACCTGCTCGGCGGAGCGGCCCTGACCGTCGCGTCGAAGAACTCCGAAGAGAACCTCGATCTCGGCGACGATCTCGAGAGTGGCGCAACCCTGCGCGGTGTGCGCGAACTCGCGCTCGCCGCGGCCGCCGATCCCGACGTCCTCGCCCTCCTGACCGACCGCTCGCCCGGCCTGCCCGAGCGCGTCGCCGAACAGGCTCCGGCGTTCTGGAAGAAGGTGTTGATCGCACTCGACCGTTTCGGTCACCGCGGGCCCGCCGAATCCGAGTTCGACGCCAAGTCCTTCTCCGACGACGTCCACAGCTTCCTGGTCACCGTCGGCCGTGCTGCTGCCTCCGCCGAGGCGGCGCCCGACCACAGCGGCGCACCCCGCAAACTGTCGGTGCCGCAGAAGATCGCGGCCAAGCTGCTCCGGCAGCGTGAACAGAACCGGGACCGGTGCGTTCGCCTCACCTGGATCATGCGTCGCCTGGTGCGTGAACAGGGGCGCCGCCTCACCGCGCAGGGCCGCATCGACGCCCCTGACGACCTGTTCCACCTCACTCTGGGCGTCCTCATCGACCCGCCAGAGGGTGTCCGCGAGACCATCGCGCGTCGGAAGGCCGAGCGCGAGAAGCTCGAACAGCTGCACATGCCGCCCATCTTCGCCGAGAAGTGGCAGGCCGCCGAGGTCCTCAAGCCGCTCGAGGCGGGGGAGAAGCTCGACGGTATCGGAATCTGCGGCGGCAAGATCGTCGGCCGTGCGCGAATCGTGGAGCCGCACACCATCGACGACGTCGAACCGGGCGAGGTCATGATCGCCCACGTCACCGACATCGGATACACCGCGCTGTTCGGACACGTCGCGGCGGTCGTCACCGACATCGGCGGCGTCATGTCGCACGCCGCCGTCGTCGCTCGTGAGTTCGGCGTCGCGTGCGTCGTCGACACCCAGGTCGCGGCGTCGCGCATCCCGAACGGCGCCCTGGTCGAGGTCGACGGATCCGCCGGAACCATCACGGTTCTCGAACTCGGATCGGCCGATCAGGCTGCGCTGGTGTCGAATCCGGGATGAGCACATCCACACCCAGCACCACAACGGCAGCGATCCGTGCCGTCGTCTTCGACTGGTCAGGGGTCCTCACCGAGTCGCCGCTGTCCGGACTGCGCCGGTACAGCAACGAACTCGGGCTTCCCGAGACCGCTCTCGATCGCTACATCCGCGGCGACGAGGAATTCTCGAAGGTGGAACGCGGGGAGCTGTCGGTTCGTGACTTCCTCAAGGGTGTCTGCGTTCGGGTGCGTGAGGAGCATGGCGTCGAGATCGAGATTCGACGCCTCGGCGCCGCGATGGCCGACACCCGCACACTGCGCCAACCCATGCTCGACCTCGTCGCCGAGCTCAGCGAGCACTACACCCTCGCCGTGCTGACCAACAACGTCGCCGAGAACCGGGAACACCTGGCGACGACGCTGCCGCTCGACCACTTCGCCTTCGTCCTCAACTCCGCGGATGTCGGGGTGCGCAAACCGGATCCGCTGATCTACCGGGAGCTGTTGCGTCGCCTGGACTGCGAGGCCTCGGAGGTCGTGTACATCGACGACTTCGCCGAGAACCTGCCGCCGGCAGCTGACCTCGGCATGTCGACGATCGAGTTCACCGATCCGGAGAACCTACGAATCCGCCTGGCCGAGTTGGGTATCTGAGCCCCGCCGGTCGAGTAGGTCCGAGGGGCTACCCGAGGACCGTATCGAGGTCAGCTCGCCGAGTGGTTTCGACACGGCTCCTCGCTGCG
>NZ_JSYC01000096.1:0-12845 GCF_054823965.1 Gordonia sp. GN26
CCTACTCAACCAGCAGAAAGTACGCCCCCGCCGGCCGAGTAGCGACCGCCCAGTACAACGAGACGGCGCCCCCACCCCGCCGGCCGAGTAGCGTCGACCGAGCGGAGCGAGGGCGCCGCGTATCGAGGTCCGTCAGGCAACCCGCTCGAAGATCGCGGCGAGTCCCTGGCCGCCGCCGATGCACATCGTCTCGAGGCCGTAGCGACCCTCGCGGCGCTGCAGTTCGCGGGCCAGCGAGGCCAGCATGCGGCCGCCGGTCGCGCCGACCGGGTGGCCCAGCGAGATGCCCGAGCCGTGGACGTTGGTGCGGTCGAAGTCGCCTCCGGAACCGAACCGGCCGAAGCCCCATTCGCGGGTGACGGCGAGCGCCTGGGCGGCGAAGGCCTCGTTGAGTTCGATGAGGTCGATGTCGGCGAGGGTCAGACCGGCCTTGGCCAGTGCCTTCTCGGTGGCCGGCACCGGGCCGATGCCCATGGTGCGCGGCGGGACGCCGGCGAGACCCCAGGACACGAGCTTGACGAGCGGGCGCAGGCCCAGCTTCTCGGCGACCTCGGTGGTGGTGACGATCGCCATCGACGCGGCGTCGTTCTGTCCGCTGGCGTTGCCGGCCGTCACGGTGGCCTCGGGATCGGCCTTGCCCATGATCGGCTTGAGCTTGGCCAGTGATTCCAGCGAGACGTCCGGGCGGGGGTGTTCGTCGGTGTCGATGACCTGATCGCCGCCGCGGCCGGGAACGGTGACCGGGATGATCTCCTCGGCGAGGATGCCGTCCTTCTGGGCGCGCACTGCGCGCGTGTGGGATTCGACTGCGAGCTCGTCCTGCTCCTCGCGGGAGATCGAGTACTCCTTGCGGAGGTTCTCGGCGGTCTCGATCATGCCGCCGGGCACCGGGTAGTGCTTGCCGCCGGCGGTCGAGCGGGCGCGGACGAGGCTGTCGTGCATGGCGATTCCGGTACGCGCACCGCCCCATCGCATGTCGACGGAGTAGAAGGAGGCGTTGCTCATCGACTCGGCACCGCCTGCGACGACGAGATCGTTGTCACCCGCGGACACCTGGTAGGCGGCCTGGATGACGGCCTGCAGGCCCGAGCCGCAGCGACGGTCGATGTGCATGCCGCCCACCGTGATCGGCAGCCCGGCGTCGAGTGCGATGACGCGGCCGAGGGCCGGCGCCTCACTATTGCCGTTGCAGTGCCCGAGGATCACGTCCTCGACCTTCTCCGGGGCGATGCCCGTGCGCTCGAGCAGCCCCTTGAGCGCGGTGACGCCCAGGTCGACTGCGGTGAGGCTCTTGAACATCCCGCCGTAGCGACCGATCGGGGTACGTACCGGCTCACAGATGACGACGTCTCGCATGGTTGACCTTTCGCGAAGTTCCGGGTGGAAGAGTTTGGGTGAGAACAGGTCTCACATGAAGCGGCCGCCGGTCACCTCGAGCACGGTGCCGGTCATGTACGAGGACATGTCCGAGGCGAGGAACAGTGCGACACTGGCGACCTCGCCGACCTCGCCTGCGCGGTGCATGGGGATCTCCGACATCTTCTGGTCCCAGGCCTTCTGCGGCATCGCCTCGGTCATCGCCGAGCGGATCAGACCGGGCTGGATCGCGTTGACCCGCACGCCGTGGTGCGCCATCTCCTTGGCGGCGGCCTTGGTCATGCCGACGATGCCGGCCTTGGCGGCGGAGTAGTTGGTCTGGCCGACCATGCCGACCTTGCCCGACAGCGACGAGATGTTGACGATCGCACCCCGCTTGGCCTCGCGCATGATCGCTGCCGCCTTGCGGGTGCCGTTCCAGGTGCCCTTGAGGTGCACCGAGATCACCAGGTCGAAGTCCTCTTCGGTCATGGTGCGCATGGTGGCGTCGCGGGTGATGCCGGCGTTGTTGACCAGGACGTCGAGCGAGCCGAAACCGTCGACCGCCTCCGCGAGCAGCGCGTCGACCTCGTCACCGTTGACCACGTTGCACTTCACGGCGCGGGCGACGTCGCGGCCGCCGAGCTTGTCGGCGGCGGCCTGCGCGGCGTCGAGATTGAGATCACCCAGAACCACCTTGGCGCCCGCGTCCACGAAGGACCGGGCGATCTCGAAGCCGATGCCCTGGGCGCCACCGGTCACGACGGCGATACGTCCCTCGAGGAGCGGCTGGGCGGTGGTGGATGACATCTTCGGGTCCTTCCCATGGGGGTTCTGGTGTAGACACCAGCGGCGTGAGGCGCCGGGTGATGTCAGTAATCTAACCCGCGAATCCGGCGTCGAACGCGTTCGTTTCATACGCAACGGCTATCGGAGCGATCCCGGTTTCGTATTGGACCCCTCACCGTGGACGCGCAAGAGTGGCACCATGACCGGAGTGATGCAACAACCGACCGCCACCTCTCAGGTGAGCGCGGAAGACTTCGCCGACATCCTGGCGGCGACTCGAGAATTCGTGCGTGAGGTCGTCGTGCCCCGCGAACAGGAAATCCTCGACACCGACGCGATTCCCGAGGACATCCGCCAAACCGCAAAGGACATGGGCCTTTTCGGTTACGCGATCCCGCAGGAGTGGGGAGGGCTCGGACTCGACCTGACCCAGGACGCCGAACTGGCGATGGAGCTCGGCTACACCTCACTGGCGCTGCGCTCGATGTTCGGCACCAACAACGGCATCGCCGGCCAGGTGCTGGTGAACTTCGGCACCGACGAGCAGAAGGCCGCCTGGCTGGAGAAGATCGCTTCGGGTGAGGTCGTCGCCTCCTTCGCACTGACCGAACCGGGCGCCGGCTCGGACCCCGCGGGCCTGCGCACCAAGGCTGTTCGCGACGGCGACGACTGGGTCATCTCCGGCGAGAAGCGCTTCATCACCAACGCCCCGCTGGCCGACCTGTTCGTCGTGTTCGCCCGCACCCGCCCGGCCGACGAGAACGGCACCGGCATCGCGGTGTTCCTCGTCCCGGCCGACTCGGCCGGGCTCACGGTCGGCGCCAAGGACCGCAAGATGGGCCAGGAGGGCGCCTGGACCGCCGACGTCCACTTCGACGGCGTGCGCGTCCCGAACGCCGCTCTCATCGGGGGCAGCGAGGACGTCGGCTACAAGGCCGCGATGATGTCGCTCGCCCGCGGTCGCGTGCACATCGCCGCACTGTCGGTGGGTACCGCCCAGCGTGCCCTCGACGAGTCGATCGCCTGGGCTGCCACCGCCACCCAGGGCGGCAACCCGATCGGCGAGTTCCAGCTGGTCCAAGCCATGCTGGCCGACCAGCAGACCGGCGTGATGACCGGCCGCGCGCTGGTGCGCGAGGCCGCGCGGGCCTGGGTCGACAACACCGACCGGCGCGTCGCACCGTCGGCCGCCAAGCTGTACTGCACCGAGATGGTGGGCAAGGTCGCCGACCTCGCCGTCCAGATTCACGGCGGCAGCGGCTACATGCGCGACGTTCCGGTGGAACGCATCTACCGCGAGGTCCGCCTGCTGCGCCTCTACGAGGGCACCAGCGAGATCCAGCGCCTCATCATCGGACGCAACCTCTACAAGCAGGGCACCAAGAACGCCCAGCGCTGAGCTCACGACAAAGCGGCCGGCCCATCCTCCTCAGAGGTGGGCCGGCCGCTTTGTCTGTGCAACTCCGGAAAAGATATAGCCCGAAACCGCGCTGAGCGCGGTTTCGGGCTATGAGGTTTCGACGGGCTCAACCGGCGGAACCTCGAGGGCTCAACCGGCGGAACCGCGAGGGCTCAACCGGCGAAGAGGGTCAGGCGTGCGTCAGACGCTCGCGTAGGGCGACCTTCTGGATCTTGCCGGCTGCCGACGTCGGCAGTTCCTCCACCACGACGACGTCGCGGATCTTCTTGTACGGCAACACCTGTTCGGCGACGAACGCGGCGACCGCATCCTCGTCGACGACGTGGCCGTCCTTGGGGACCAGGAACGCCACCGGTTCCTGGCCGATGGGTCCGGCCTCGCGTCCGACCACCGCGGCGGCCGCGACATCGGGGTGGGTCACCAGGATCTCCTCGAGCTCTCGCGGATACACGTTGTAGCCCTTGTAGATCAGCATGTCCTTGGCGCGGTCACAGATGTAGATGTAGCCGTCGGCGTCGCGGAAGGCGATGTCGCCGGTGTCGAGCCAGCCGTCGACGAACTGTTCCGCGGTCTTCTCGGGATGTCCGAGGTAACCGTCGGTGACCTGCGGTCCGCGGACCCAGAGCTGCCCCCGCTCCCCCGCCGGCAGGACGACGGTCGAGTCGTGGGCGGCGCGGATCTCGACCTCGGTGTCGAACGTCGGGAGTCCGACGCTGCCGAGCCGGTACTGACCTTCGGCGGTCAGCGGCGCCGAGGACACCAGGCAGGTCGCCTCGGTGAGGCCGTAGCCCTCGATGATCGCCGCGGCGGGGAATGCCTTCTCGAGCTGTTCGAGCGTCACCAGGTCGATCGGCGCGGCGCCCGAGGACACGACACGCACCGAGGTCAGGTCGCGCAACTCGACATCAGGGTGGACGGCCAGCGCATGCCACATCGCCGGGCTACCGGTCACATACGACGCCCGGTACTGCTCGATCAGCGCGAGCATCCGGCCGGGTTCGAATCGTCCGGCGAGCACATGCGTTGCACCACACAGCAACAGGAAGGTCATGTTGATCAGCGCGTGGGCGTGGAACAGCGGCGACACGACGACGGTCGCGGCGTCACCCGGAACCACTCCGCGATCGGAGCCCGGGCGCGGCGTCAACCGCAGCAGGCCGTCGTCGCCGACCTCGATCGCATGGCCGGCACGCCAGCCGATCATCTGGGTGGCGTTGCCGAGAACGTTGCGATGAAGTACCCGAACGCCTTTCGAGACACCGGTCGTCCCACCGGTGAACGCCAGGTGCGCGACGTCCTCGGTGGTCACGGTGACGTCGGGCGCCTCGCTGTGTCCGACGACGAACTCGTCGAGCGAGGTGACCCGTACGCCCTCGACCCGCGTGCCCTCGACCGCCGCGGCCGAGCCGTCGACGACCACCACGGTGGAGAGCGGCGAGTCCGCGGCAGCCGACAGGAGCCGATCGGACTGCTCGACCTGCGTGAAGCCGGCCACCGCGCCCGTCTCGACGATCTGGCGATGCAGGCCGGGAACCGGCTGCAACGGATTGACGAGAGTGACCGTGGCACCGGCCCGCAGCGAACCGTAGTAGGAGACAACGAATTCGATGCTGTTGGTGAGATAGATCAGCACCACGCCACGTTCGGCGACACCCGCCGATCGGAGCGCAGAAGCCACCGCCGCCGAACGCGCGTCGAGTTCGGCGTAGGTCAGCGTCGTGTCCCCGTCGACCACCGCGGCACGATCGCCGTACAGCGCGGCCATGCTGGCCGGCAGCACCGCCATGCTCGTGTCCGGGTAGTTGAGCGTCGTCGGCGCCCCGGCGCTCATCGCGGTGCCATGCGGATCGCGCCGTCGAGGCGGATGGTCTCGCCGTTCAGGTAGGCGTTCTCCAGGATGTTCGCCGCGAGCTGGCCGAACTCGTCGGGGCGGCCGAGGCGCGACGGGTTGGGGATGCTCGCCGCGAGCGACTCGCGCACATCGTCACGCAGGCGGGCCAGCAGCGGGGTGTCCATGGTGCCGGGCGCGATGGTGTTGACGCGGATCAGCTTGCTGGCCAGATCGCGGGCGGCCACCAGGGTCATCCCGACGATGCCGGCCTTCGAGGCCGAGTAGTTGATCTGGCCGATCTGGCCCTCGAACGCGGCGACGGAGGCGGTCATGACGATGGCGCCACGCTCGCCGTCGATGGGCTCGAGGCGCGCGATGCGCTCGGCACCCAGCGACAGTGCATGGAACGAACCGACGAGGTTCAGCTTGATGACGAACTCGAAGTCCTCCGCCGACCCGGCCTTGCCCTCCTTGTCGAGGATGCGCATACGACGACCCGCGCCGGCGCAGTGCACGAGGCCACGCAGGCCACCGCGCTCGTCGGCGACGTCGAGCGCGGCCGCGAACTGTTCGGCGTCGGTGATGTCGGCGGCGGCGAAGCTCGCCGACGCGCCGAGACCGTCGGCGACGGCCTGGCCGTCGGAGGTCGGGAGGTCGATCAGGGTGACGAGGCCGCCTGCGTCGAGGACGCGCTTGGCGGTGGCGAGGCCCAGACCGGATGCGCCGCCGGTGATGGCGACCGAGAGTCCCTTGAGTTCCATTGTGCTGGTGTGCCTTTCAGTGCTGGCTGACTGCTGGCCGGCCGGCGTGGCGCCGGCCGGCTTCGAGCAGAGGGGTCAGAGGAGTTCGAGGATCGTGGTGTTGGCCATACCGCCGGCTTCACACATCGACTGGAGCCCGTAGCGGATCCCGTTGTCGCGCATGTGGTGCACGAGGCGGGTCATCAGGATCGCGCCCGAACCACCGAGCGGGTGACCGACGGCGATCGCGCCGCCGAGCGGGTTGAGCCGTTCGATGTCGGCGCCGGTCTCGGCCTGCCATGCCAGCGGCACCGGGGCGAAGGCCTCGTTGATCTCGAAGGCGCCTATGTCGTCGATCGACAGACCGGACCGCTTGAGCGCCTTGGCCGTCGACGGGATGGGGCCGGTCAGCATGACGACCGGGTCGTCGGCGGCGACGACGGCGGTGTGGATGCGGGCGATCGGCGTCAGCCCATGCGACTTCGCCGTCTCCGACGACATGATCAGCAGTGCACCCGAGCCGTCGGAGATCTGCGAGGAGTTGCCGGCGTGGATGACGCCGTCCTCGGCGAACGCCGGCTTGAGCTTGCCGAGCGACTCCAGGGTGCCGCCACGGCGGATGCCCTCGTCACCTTCGAGCACACCGGAGATCGGGGCGAGCTGGCCGTCGAATGCACCGCGATCGACGGCGGCGGCCGCGAGTTCGTGTGAGCGCAAGGAGTACTCGTCGAGGCGGGTCCGGTCGAACCCCCACTTGGAGGCGATGGTCTCCGCACCGAGGCCCTGGCTGAACTTGTCGATGCCGTAGCGGTCGAGGACGGTGGCCGGCTGGTGCTCGCCGTTGGGGGCCGAGCTGCCCATCGCGACGCGGCTCATCGACTCGACGCCACCGGCGATGACGACGTCCTGCTGGCCCGAGATGACCGCGGCGGCGGCCTGGCTCACGGCCTGCTGGCTCGAACCGCAGGCACGGGTGACGGTGGTGCCGGGCACCGACTCCGGCCAGCCGGCCGCGAGGATCGCGGTGCGGGCGATGTTGCCGGCCTGCTCCGACGACTGGCTGACACAGCCCCAGACCACGTCGTCGACGATCGCGGGATCGACGCCGGTCCGCTCGACGAGAGCCTCGAGGACGTGGGCGGACAGGTCGGCCGGGTGGATTCCGGACAGGGCTCCGCGGCGGCGTCCGATCGGGGCGCGGACGGCGTCGACGATCACTGCATCGCGCATGAGGTCTCCTAAGAAGGTCGGGCAGTGGATTGCGTTGTGGATGGAACCGAGGACGTCCGTGAGCGGAAATCACCCGTCCTATCGAGCCGACCATGAACAGGTCTGGCGGACAAGTCGATTCCCGCTCACGGACGATGAGGTGCTGCCTATGGGCCTAGGCGGTCAGGACCGCGTTCGGGCGCAGACGCTTGCGGTCGCGGACCGGGTTGGCGAAGACCAGCGCCAGCACGGCGCAGACCGAGGCCACGAGTCCGAGGACCTGGAACGCGGTGGCATATCCCTCGGCCGGAGTGGCCGCGGCGTCGACGATGACGCCGGTGGCGTACGGCGCGACGAGGCCACCGATGGCCATGATCGCCAGGAACACACCGAGGGTGCCTGCGGTCTGACGGGGCGGGCAGATCTCCGCGACAGCGGCGTTGAGCAGCGGGAACACCATGGCCGCGAAGCCGTAGCCGACCGACAGGATCAGGACACAGACGATCGGGGTGCTGATCGACGGCAGCAGGAACAGCAGGACACCGGAGATCAGGACGCCGACCGACGGGACGACGATGCGGAGCACCCGCGGGGATGCCCCCTTGGTGATCATCCGGTCGCTGGTGACCGAGCTCAGCAGCATGAGGGCGAGGCCGACGATCGACGGAAAGGCGAACATCGAACCGGACTGCAACTGGCTGTATCCCAGGCCGTCCTCGAAGTACGACGGCAGCCAGGTGAGCACGACGGAGACCAGTGCGTAGACGCTCATGACCAGCAGGGCGCCGGTGATGAAGGTCGGCGCGAGGAAGATCTTGATCCACGGGGTGGCCGGCTCGGCGTCGGCCGGGGAGGCCTCGGTCTTCTCGGTGTCGTCGACCTTCTTGGTCTTGCCGCTCGCGATGTACGGGCCCGGACGCCAGACCGTGAGCCACACGACGGCCCAGACCATACCGGCGGCGGCCAGCGAGAACAGCGCCCAGCGCCAGCCGAAGCTGACCGTGATCACGGTGAGCAGCGGGGCGATCGCGATCTTGGAGATCGATGCGGAACCGGCGAGAAGTGCGCCGGGCAGTGCGCGGCGGGCGGGCGGATGCCACGCGTAGGCGGCGGTGTGCAGCAACGCCGACGACGGCCCCTCGGCGAGGCCGAGGAACAGCCGGCTGATGAGGAGGACCGCGAAGCCCGCCACCGCGATCATCGGCAACATGGCCGCCGCCCAGCACAGGCCGAGGAGGACCAGCGACCAGCGCAGCGTCATCCAGCGGTTGAGCAGACCGGCGAAGAAGCCGCCGATGGTGAAGGTGAGGAAGAACAGGCTGCCGACGAGACCGATCTGAGCCGCGGTGAGGTCGAGCTCGACACGGAGCGGCTTGGCGATGATGCCCAGCACGGCCTTGTCGGCGTAGTTGATCACGTACAGGCTCACCAGCAGGGACGTGAGCCCCCAGGCGGTGAGGCGGCGTTCGCCGAGCGGACCGTAGCCGCCGCGCGGGGTGGGAACACTCTCGAAGTCGGAGGTGATGGGGGCGTCGGCAGCAGCGGACGCCGAGGGCTTGCTGCCGGAGCCGGAGCCGGAGGCGGTCGTGACCGTCATGAGGGTTACCTCTTCCAGGGGGAATGGAATCGGGGGTCTGAGGACGATGCCGATCCAGTGGGGTGGATCACATCTGCACCCGATTGAACGGGCCATGTTCCCGTCGCCGCAACAGGCGCTCGGTGAACGCTCCGACTGTCACAGCCTATGTGTCTGCGATCACAACGCCCTGAGCAGCGTTCATTGGTCGGCCCTATCGGAGGGTTAGGCGCGAACACTGTTCGATCCGTCTTCGGAGACGGCGTCTGTCATTGGCCCGCGCTATCGCACCCTTAGCGCATCGCGTCTACTTCCGGCGGTCGCCGGACGGCATGCTTGGTTACGTTGCGTCCCACATCCACCCGTCGGTGCGACCCCGCACCGCCCGTTCACGGGAGAGAACACACCACCATGACCCGTCTCGCGCAGACCCTGGGCCTCACCGAGATCCAGACCGAGATCGTCGCCAACGTGCGGTCTTTCGTCGACAAACAGATCATCCCGAATGCGCAGGAACTCGAGCATGCGGACGAATACCCGCAGGCGATCGTCGACGGCATGAGCGAGATGGGCCTGTTCGGCCTGATGATCCCCGAGGAGTACGGCGGGCTCGGCGAATCGCTGCTCACCTATGCCCTGTGCGTCGAGGAACTGGCGCGCGGCTGGATGAGCGTCTCGGGCGTCATCAACACCCACTTCATCGTCGCGTACATGCTGCGCCAGCACGGAACCGACGAGCAGAAACAGCGTTTCCTGCCGCGGATGGCCACCGGTGAGGTCCGTGGCGCCTTCTCCATGTCCGAGCCCGAACTCGGTTCCGACGTCGCGGCGATCAAGACGACCGCGAAGCGCGACGGCGAGGACAACTACGTCATCAACGGCCAGAAGATGTGGCTGACCAACGGCGGGTCGTCGACTCTTGTTGCGGCCCTTGTCCGTACCGAGGAGGGCGAGGAGCGCCCGCACAAGAACCTGACCACCTTCCTGGTGGAGAAGCCCGCCGGTTTCGGCGAGGTGGTCCCGGGCGTGACCATCCCCCGCAAGCTGGACAAGATGGGTTACAAAGGAATCGACACCACCGAGCTCATCTTCGACGGGTACCGCGCGCCGGCCACCGACATCCTCGGCGGCGTACCCGGCAAGGGTTTCGCGCACATGATGGACGGGGTCGAGGTCGGCCGCGTCAACGTGTCCGCGCGGGCGTGCGGAATCGCCCAGCGCGCCTTCGAACTCGGCGTGAAGTACGCCCAGCAGCGCTCCACCTTCGGCAAGCCCATCGCCGAGCACCAGGCCATCGCCTTCTCGCTGGCCGAGATGGCGACCAAGGTCGAGGCCGCGCACCTGATGATGGTCAACGCCGCTCGCCTGAAGGATTCCGGCGAGCGTAACGACGTCGCGGCCGGCATGGCCAAGTACCTGTGCAGCGAGTACTGCGCCGAGGTCACCCAGGCGTCGTTCCGCATCCACGGCGGCTACGGCTACTCCAAGGAATTCGAGATCGAACGCCTGATGCGCGATGCGCCGTTCCTGCTCATCGGCGAGGGCACCAGCGAGATCCAGAAGCAGATCATCTCCAAGGGACTCCTGCGCGAGTACCGCGAGCAGTAACCCAATCCTCCTCTTCACCAACACCTTTAGGAACCGATATGCAGCGTCGCATCTTCACCGAGGACCACGAGGCCTTCCGCAAGACGATCCGGGACTTCATCGCCAAGGAGGTCACGCCCGTCTACCACGACTGGGAGAAGCAGGGCCATCCCCCGCGCGAGTTCTACAACCGGCTCGGCGATCTCGGCGTCCTGGGTATCGAGGCCCCTGAGGAGTTCGGCGGCGGCGGCGTCAGCGACTTCACCTACTCCCTGGTGATCGCCGAAGAGACCTCCGCGGCCGGCGTCACCTTCGGCAGCTACTCGGTGCACTCGAACCTGATCCTCCCCTACCTGATGGAGTACGGGACCCAGGAGCAGAAGGAGCGCTGGATCCCCGGATTCTGTTCCGGGGACATCATGTTCGCGATCGCGATGACCGAGCCCGGCACCGGCTCGGATCTCGCGAACATCGCCACCACCGCGAAGCTGTCCGAGGACGGTTCCCACTACGTGCTCGACGGCGCGAAGACCTTCATCACCGGCGGCGCCCTCGCCGACCGCATCCTCGTCGTCGCCCGTACCACGCCGTTCGATCCCGAGAACCGTCGTGCGGGTCTGTCGATCCTGGTGGTGGACACCAAGTCCGAGGGTTTCGCGGTGGGTCGCAAGATCGAGAAGATCGGCCTCAAGGCGTCCGACACCGCCGAGCTGTCCTTCGATTCGGTGAAGGTGCCGGTCGAAGATCTCCTCGGCGAGGAGGGCGCCGGCTTCAAGTACCTGAGCCACAATCTCGCCCAGGAGCGTCTGACCATCGCGATCGGGGCGTCGGCCACCGCCGCCGCGGCCGTTCAGCACGCCATCGCCTACACCAAGGAACGCGACGTCTTCGGCAAGCCGGTCGCGGCATTCCAGAACACGAAGTTCGTGCTCGCCGAATGCTCGGCCGAGGTCGAGGCGATCCGCGCCATCGTCGACCGTGCCCTCGAGCTGCACAACGAGGGCGAGCTGACCGTCCCCGACGCCGCACGCGCCAAGCTGTTCGCGACCGAGACCGCGGGCAAGGTCATCGACAAGTGCCTGCAGCTGCACGGCGGCTACGGCTATGTCCTCGAGTACCCCATCGCCCGCCTCTACGCCGACACCCGTGTCACGCGCATCTACGGCGGCACCAGCGAGGTCATGAAGACGATCATCGCGAAGGATCTGGGGCTCTAGGTTCCCGCTCCGTGATCACGTTGCGTTTTGTGCCGCTTTTCGGGACAGAACGCAACGTGATCAGCAGGCGCCGTAACGCCGACCCTCCCGGAAGCGAAATCAGTGCCGAGAAGCAGCACCGATGACGCACTCTGCGCACGCGCGTGATCTGCTTGCCTTAATATTCGCTGAGCGAAACAGTGGGTCGGGACGTGGGAAAGTGCGGGAAACAGTTGGTGCCGGAGTCTAAGCGCGGGGTACGTGTCCTGGCGGCGGTCTTTATCACCGCATTCGTGACGGCACTGGTGGCCGCAACCGCATCCCCCGCGCAGGCGGCGCCCGTCCGCTACACCGGCGGTCCCTACATCGCGATGGGCGACTCGCGCGCGTCGGGCGGGTTCTTCACGCCGACGCCGGGCTACTTCGACGGCTGCAAGCGGTCGGCGCTCAACTACCCGAAGTACGTGGCGGCGATGACGCTGCCGCGTCGCTTCGTCGACATCTCGTGTGCCGGGGCACAGTCGGCGCATCTGTATCGCGCCGCGCAGCACACCCCGCGCGGCGCGAAGACTGTGCAGCTGAACCTGGTCCCCCGCGACGCCCAGCTCATCACCGTCAGCATCGGCGGCAACGACATGCAGTGGGCCGCGATCCTCGCGCAGTGCAAGATCCGCCAGCCGCTGACCGACCGACGCTGCCGAAGCAATCCGCGGCTCGAGAACGAGGTCCGGTGGCGCGTGCAGCGCATGGAGGACCGCGTCACCCCGGCGCTGCGGGCGATCCGCAAGAAGGCGCCCCGCGCGCAGATCATCGTCGTCGGCCTCGGCGGCTTCATCGGCAACAGCGGCTGCTGGCCGCTGATCCCACTCAGCGACCCCGACGCCCGGTGGATGCGCCAGGTCTTCCACCGCGCCAACGACGCTCTCCTGCGTGCGACGACCAAGGTCGAGGGCCGTTTCGTCGACGCCAATCGCGGGTCGCTCGGCCACGATCCGTGCAATCTGATCAATCCCTGGTACGAGAGCGCACTGTCGAACCGGATCGCGATGCCGTATCACGTCAACCAGGCGGGAGCACTGGCGATCGCCATGATGATCAACGGCGCGATCCGCCGGTAGCGCGCGCATGACCGGTCACTAAC
>NZ_JSYC01000097.1:0-13752 GCF_054823965.1 Gordonia sp. GN26
TAGCGACGAGCCTCGAAGGGCTGGTGAGCCGACCTACAATTCCGTACCGCTCTCCTCGTCGAGCACCTTGAACTCGGTCGCGTCGTCCTTCATGTCCGACAGCCGGGCGTAGTGGACGGCCGACCCCGCGTCGGACAAGACCGCCTGGTGGATCGGGACCGCGACCCGCGGCGCCATCGCGCGGAGGTAGTCGACGGATTCGCTGAGTTTCATCCACGGCGCCGCCGAGGGCAGTGCGAGGACGTCAACGTGTTCGAAGGGGATGTAGAACGAGTCGCCCGGATGCATGAACTGTCCCGGCTTCTCGGCGGTGCCCAAGATGTAGGCGACGTTGTCGATGACCGGGATCTCCGGATGGATGACCGCATGCCGGCCGCCGGTGAATCGTGCGGTGAGCGAACCGATCTCGATCTGGTCACCTCCGCGGGCCGCAGTCCAGGCGCCGGCCACGTCGTCGCCGTTGAGCTGCGCGGTGGTCTGCGGGTCGGCGTAGAGGACGGCGTCGGGGTTGGCCGCGACGAGGTCGGGCAGCCTGGCAACGTCGCAATGGTCGGGGTGCTGATGGGTGATCAGGATGGCGTCGAGACCGCTGATGCCCTCGAAGCCGTGCGAGAAGTTGCCCGGATCGAAGAGCACCTTGGTCCCGTCGATCTCGACGAGCAGACAGGAATGGCCGAAGTGGGTGATCTGCATGCATCCACTCTGCCTTCTTCACACCACGATCGGGAAGATCCCCCAGCCCGCCGCGGCGTCGACGATGCGCACCAGTCCGTAGGTCAGCCACGCCCCCAAGAGGACGGCGCCGGCACGACCCAGCACGACGTCGCGCCAGCCCTCGAGCGGAGAACGCCTCCGCCGCACCAGGGTTGCGACCGCGAAGACGACGGTGACGATCGTCAGGACGAGCAGGATCGGGCCGAAGACGTTGAAGCGGAACGACGCCCCGACGTCGCCGTGCATGAACGCCACCCAGCTGCGGGTGAGCCCACACCCCGGGCACGGCAGGCCCGTCATCATCGCGAACGGGCAGATTCCCGGACCGTCGGCGATACCCGCGGGCGTGAACGCGCAGGCGGCTCCGACAGCCGCGGCGCCGGCCAGTCCGACGACCGCCGCGCCCAGTGCGCCAGTCGACGATAAGCGCAGGTCGGAGCGGGCGTCCACGGTCACCCGGCCAGCCTAGCGCGCAGGCGGTGTGACGGCGTCGGACGAGTAGGTGACAAACTTCTTACTACAGAGTAAGGTCTGGACTTACTACCGAGTAAGATCGGTCCGCAAAAACCTGTGCAGAGTCCCCGACCGGGGCTACTCCGAAGAAACGGCTGGTGATCATGACTACTCACACCGAACCGCGCGACACCTCCGCAGTCGGCCGAAATCCGCATCCCCGCAACTTCATCGGCACCGCGATGCGTGTGCTGTCGACGGTGACGGGTTCGGAGTTCGCCGACAAGTACAAGATCCGCGAGCCCATCAACCGCGTCGCCTACCAGGCCACCAAGACCGGGTTCCAGACCCTCGGTGCGGCGAACCGCGCGTTCAAGGCCGTTCAGGGCGGTTCGGGCGACGCCAAGCGGCTGACCACCGCACCCAAGGACTACTTCAACCTCACGCCCGACGACGAGCAGCAGATGATCGCGGAGACGGTGAAGGACTTCGCGACGGAGATCCTGCGCCCCGCCGCCTACGACGCCGACGCCGCGGCCACCGCGCCCGAGGACATCGTCAAGCGCTCGGCCGAACTGGGCATCACGATGATCAACGTGCCCGAGGACTTCGACGGCGCGGCCACCGAGCGTGGCGTGGTCACCAACGCACTCGTCGCCGAGGCGATGGCCTATGGCGACATGGGTCTGGCTCTGCCGCTGCTCGCACCGAGCGGCGTCGCCACCACCCTCACCAACTTCGGCACCGACGCCCAGCAGCGCACCTACCTGCCCGATTTCGCCGGCGAGAACGTGCCGCAGTCGGCCGTCGTCATCGCCGAACCGAAGCCGCTGTTCGACGCATTCTCGTTGAGCACCAAGGCGACCCGCGTGCCCAGCGGTTACCGCCTGAACGGTGTGAAGTCGTTCGTCCCGGCCGCCGGGTCGTCGGAGCTGTTCGTCGTCGGCGCGCAGCTCGACGGCAAGCCCGCCCTGTTCCTCGTCGAATCGGACTCCAAGGGCCTCATCGTCGAGGCCGATCCCGGCATGGGCGTCCGCGCCGCCGGTATGGGTCGCCTGCTCCTGCAGGACGTCGCGGTTCCGGAGTCGGCGCTGATCGCCGGCGAGGGCGATGCCGCCTACGCCGCGTACCGCGACGTCGTGCGCCTGTCCCGTCTGGGCTGGTCGGCATTGGCCGCCGGCACCGCGCGCGCCGTCCTCGACTACGTCATCCCCTACGTCAACGAGCGCGAGGCCTTCGGCGAGCCGATCTCCAACCGCCAGGCGGTGGCGTTCATGGTCGCGAACATGGCCACCGAGGTCGACTCGATCCGACTGGTCACGCTGCGTGGCGCCGCCCGCGCCGAGCAGGGCCTGAGCTTCGCCCGCGAAGCCGCCCTCGCCCGCAAACTCACCATCGACAAGGGCCTGCAGATCGGCCTCGACGGCGTCCAGCTCCTCGGCGGCCACGGCTTCACCAAGGAGCACCCGGTCGAGCGCTGGTACCGCGACCTGCGTGGCGCGGGTATCGGCGAAGGCATCGTCGTCCTCTAGACCGTCTCCTGACCCAAGGAATCTGACATGAGCATCAATCTCGAACTCCCGAAGAAGCTGCACGTCACCATCGATCAGGCACATCAGGCGGCGGCGGAGATCTTCCGGCCCATCTCGCGCAAATACGATCTGCGCGAACACGATTACCCGGTCGAGCTCGACACCCTGGCCAGCCTCTACGACGGCCTCTCGGAGACCGGCCAGGCCGGCGCGGGCGCCGACGGCGGTCGCAGCCAGCAGAAGAAGGCCAAACCCAAGGCTGAGGGCCAGGTCGTCAACGGCGGCAACATGCAGTCCGTCGTGAACGTCATGGAGACTTCGTGGGGCGACGTCGGCCTCATGCTGTCCATCCCCTATCAGGGCCTGGGCAACTCGGCGATCGCCGCGGTCGCCACCGACGAGCAGCTCGAACAGTTCGGCAAGGTGTGGGCCGCGATGGCCATCACCGAACCCAGCTTCGGCTCCGACTCGGCCGCGGTGAGCACCACCGCGACGCTCGACGGCGACGAGTACGTCATCAACGGCGAGAAGATCTTCGTGACCGCCGGCTCGCGCGCCACCCACATCGTCGTGTGGGCCACCGTCGACAAGAGCCTCGGCCGTGCCGCCATCAAGAGCTTCGTGGTCCCGCGTGAGCATCCCGGAGTGGAAGTCGTTCGCCTGGAACACAAGCTGGGCATCCGCGTCTCCGACACCGCAGTCATCCGCTTCGAGAACTGCCGCATCCCCAAGGAGAACCTGCTCGGCTCCCCCGAGGTCGACACCAAGAAGGGGTTCGGCGGGGTCATGCAGACCTTCGACAACACGCGCCCCCTCGTCGCGGGTATGGCCGTGGGTGTCGCGCGTGCGGCCCTCGAGGAACTCCGTCGCATCCTCGATGAGGCCGGCATCGAGGTCGACTACGACCGCCCGGCCGCCGACCAGCACGCCGCAGCCGCCGAGTTCCTCCGTATGGAAGCCGATTTCGAGGCCGCCTACCTGCACACGATGCGTGCTGCGTGGATGGCCGACAACAAGCAGCCCAACTCGACCGAGGCGTCGATGTCGAAGGCCAAGGCCGGCCGCACCGTCACCGACATCACCAACAAGGTGGTCGAGCTGACCGGCACGCTCGGCTACTCCGAGCGCCTGCTGGTGGAGAAGTGGGCGCGCGACTCGAAGATCCTGGACATCTTCGAGGGCACCCAGCAGATCCAGAACCTCATCATCGCCCGCCGCGTGCTCAACAAGAGCAGCGCCGAGCTCAAGTGAGCGCCTGACACAACAGCATTCGGCCCCGCCACCTCATCGAGGACGGCGGGGCCGAATTGCGTTGACGACGCGGGGAGTTCAGAGCGCCCAGACCACGGCCATACCCGCTGCGCACGCGGCGGCCGAGACGAGCAGGGTGAGAACCGCGTACGCGCCGGCGACCAGCCGCTGCCTGTTCTCCGCCAGTCGGACGACCTCGAAGCTCGCGGTACTGAAAGTGGTGTAGCCACCGCAGAATCCGGTCCCGATGATCGCCTGCAGTTCGTGCGGCGCACCGTGGAAGAGCACGAGGCCGGCGAGTACGCCGAGCAGCGCCGAACCGCTCACGTTGATGACGAAGGTGCCCCACGGGGTGATGGTCGGCCACTTCCACCTGACTGCGCCGTCGACGACGAAGCGCGTCACCGCGCCCAGTGCTCCCGCCACCATGACGGCCAGCGCGATCATCGGTCGCCCCGAACCTTCGTCACCTTGGCGGCCAGCAGGATCCCGCTGCCGGCGGCCAGTAGACCGAGCACGACGCTGGCCGCCGCATACGCGAGTGCGGTCGTGACCGCCGAGGCCCGTGTCAGCTCCGAGATCTCCAGCGCGAGAGTGCTGTAGGTCGTCAGCGCTCCGCAGATGCCGGTGCCGCCGAACAGCCGCACCCGCTGACGCCATCCCTCGTCGTGCCCGAGTCGGGCGAGCAGTTCGAGGAGCGCACCGAGAACGAACGCACCGATGATGTTGACCGCGAAGGTCGCCCACGGCCAGTGCCCCTCAGCGGAGGGAAAGGTCTCCTCCGCCCAGTACCGAACGCCCGTACCGATCAGCCCGCCCGTGAACACCCACGCCAGGGCGTGCACACGTAGGTGCAGCGGACGTTCGTCAGGGTCGACGGGGAGTTCGCCGTGCGTGTCCGGGCCGTGCTCTTCTGAGTGCACCCGGCAAGTCTCCGCCACCTACAGGTCGTGGACAAGGCGACCCGCCACACCCGATCGGGTCAGCGCTTCAGCTGTTCTGCGAGCGCGGTCAGCACGTCCGGGTCCTCGATGGTCGACGGAACCGTGTATTCCTCGTGATCGGCGATCTGGCGCATCGTCTTGCGCAGGATCTTGCCCGACCGTGTCTTCGGCAGCGCGGGCACCACGGTCACGTCGCGGAAGGTCGCGACCGCGCCGATCTCCTCGCGCACCTTGGCCACGAGTTCGCTGCGCAACGTGTCGGCCTCGATGTCGACGCCGGACTTCAGCACCACATATCCGCTGGGCCGCTGACCCTTCAGGTCGTCGTGGATGCCGATGACCGCGCACTCGGCGACGGCCGGGTGCGACGCCACCACAGCTTCGATGCTTCCGGTCGAAAGGCGGTGTCCGGCAACGTTGATCACGTCGTCGGAGCGACCGAGGACGAACACGTAGCCGTCTTCGTCGACGTAACCGGAGTCGCCGGTGAGGTAGTAACCGTCGAAGGCGGCCAGATAGGACTTGCGGTAGCGGTCCTCGTCGCGCCACAGGCCGGCGAGTGTCCCCGGCGGCAGCGGCAGCTCGATGACGATGCTGCCCTCTTCCCCGGCTGCCACCGGCTTGCCCTCGGCATCGACGACGCCCACGGCATAACCTGGTACCGGCACGGTGGGCGAACCTGCCTTGATCGGCATCGGTTCCAGGCCACGGAGATTCGCCGCGATCGCCCAGCCGGTCTCGGTCTGCCACCAGTGGTCGACGACCGGGACGTTGAGGGTGTTCGACGCCCAGGTGAAGGTGTCGGGGTCGAGTCGCTCGCCTGCGGCGAACAGCGTCTGTAGGGACGACACGTCGTACTTCGCCAGCTCCTCGGCGTTCGGGTCGGCTTTGCGTACGGCGCGGATCGCGGTCGGTGCGGTGAAGAGCGCCTTGACGCCGTGGTCGGAGATGACCCGCCAGAAGGCGCCTGCGTCCGGGGTTCCGACCGGCTTGCCCTCGTACATCACGGTCGTCGCACCGACGAACAGCGGCGCGTAGACGATGTAGGAGTGGCCCACGACCCAGCCGACGTCGGAGGCCGTCCACCAGACGTCGCCCGCGGAGATGTCGTAGATGTTCTTCATCGACCAGGTCAGTGCGACGGCATGGCCACCATTGTCGCGGACCACGCCCTTGGGCTTACCGGTGGTGCCGGAGGTGTAGAGGATGTAGAGCGGATCGGTCGCGGCAACCGGTACCGGATCGGCGGCGTACGCGTCGGCCATCGCCGCATCCCAATCCAGCCAGCCGTCGTGATCGGCAGCGGAACCGGCGATCTCCGGACGATCCTTGACGATCACGGTCTGCGGCGCGTCGGCCGACAGTTCGATCGCCTTGGCCACCATCGGCAGGTACTCGACCGCACGACCCGGCTCGAGACCACCGGACGCGGTGACGATCGCGACCGGTTCGGCATCGTCGATGCGCGTGGCGAGCTCGGGTGCGGCGAAGCCGCCGAAGACCACCGAGTGCACGGCACCGATCCGCGCGCAGGCCAGCATCGCGATGGCGGCCTCCGGGATCATCGGCATGTAGATGACGACGCGATCGCCGGCGGTGATGCCGCGGGCCGCGAGGACGCCCGCGAAGCGGGACACCTCGTCCAGTAGTTCGGCGTAGGTGTAGCGGCGAACCTCGCCGACCATCGCCGAGTCCCAGATGAGGGCCGTGCGGTCGCCCTGGCCGGCCGCGACGTGGCGGTCGAGGGCGTTGTACGAGGTGTTCAGCTCGCCGCCGGGGAACCAGCGGTAGAACGGCGCGGCCGAGTCGTCAAGGGCGCGGGTGGGTTCGGTGGTCCAGTCGACGGCCTTCGCAGCCTCGAGCCAGAAACCTTCACGATCGTCGACGGCCTGCGTGAATGCTTCGCTGTACTGGCCCATGGCCATCCTTTCGTCCGCGCGCTCATGGCGGGACACCCTCACGTGTCACGCCGCCCCTAGAGCGTATCGGTGTGACGTCGGACACCAAATCGGATCGCCTGACCTGCGCCGACCGGTCGCCCACGCGCGACGAACGGTCGCCGCCGGAGGGCTAGTACAGGATCTTGCGGAAGTTCTCCTCCGTGTACCGCTTCTCCAGCGCGGCCTCGTCGACCTCCGGCATCACCTGTTTCGTGATCGCCGCAGCAGAAGGCAGCACGTCGGGGGTCCAGCTCTCCGGCTTCCACAGGTCCGATCGCAGGAACGCCTTGGCACAGTGGAAAAAGACCTCGTCGACATCGATCTCCACCGCGAGGATCGGCCGCTTGCCTTTGACCGCCAGGTCGTCGAAGTAGTCGCCGTCGTCGACGATGCGGGCCGGGCCGTTGACCCGCAGCGTGTCTCCGCGCCCGGGGATCACGAAGGCCGTGCCCCCGTAGGGATTCCGGAGAATGTTGAGGTACCCGTCGATCCGCCTGTTACCCGGTCGCTCGGGGATGGCGATACGCGAGTCGTCGACGACGTGGACGACCTTTCCTCGCGGATCGCCCTTGGGAGACACATCGATCCGACCGTGTTCGTCCGAGGTCGCCAGAAAGACCATCGGCGATTCGGCGAGCCATTCCCGGTGGATCTCCGACAGGGTCGACTTCACCTTGTTCCGGACCAGATCGGTCGGATCCCCGACGATCTCCCGAAGACGCGCCTCATCGGTGATGTGCATGAGCACATCCTGTCACGCAGTCAGTGCACGGCGACGCCTCGTTGCGGCACAACCCAGCCCGACGCTCGACGGACGGTTCGCTCTGCTGCCGCACGCGTGGCGGCCCGGCGGCGGTGATGGGTCACCCCGTCGGTGACGACGAGACCCACCCCGTCGTCGAGGCGTCGCGCGAGCGCTCGCGCCATCCACCCGGGCCGCCCACCCGCCGTGCCGAGCACGACCGTTCTGGCACCGAAGCGGTCGGCGGCGTGTTCCAACACGGTTACCGGATCTCCGAAGCCGGTGTGGGTGACCACCGACCGGGCACCGAGCCAGGTCGCCAGTTCGCGTGCGGTCCGCAGTTGCTCGGCGATCGTCGCCTGCCCGGTGAGCAGATACGACTCGTCCTTGAGCGCATCGTGGAGTGCGGTCGGGGCCTGCTCATGCCGGCTGCGTCGTGTGGCGCAGACCAAGATGACGTCAGATGTCCCGCCGGTCGCCTTCACCGCGGCCTTCAGGGCCCGGCGCGACGCCTCGCTGCCGGAGATCCCGACGAGCACCGGCCGCCGCGTGGACAGCCCCTGTGGTTCCGATGCAGCGGGCGACGCGACCCATCGCGAGCCGTTGCTTCCTGGGAGCAGCATCATCGTCCCGTCCTCTCTCTGATGGTGGAAACGTGCTGCTCACAACGCTATGAAGACGCCGGCTCCGATTCGCCATGCCGCGGGATGAACCGTTCTCCACCCGTGGGTGGAGAACGGAATCCATCGACGGGCGGAGGTGGCGACGGGCTGCAGACCTATCCCGGAACGGTGACGAGCTTCACAGCAGCTCTCGGCGCCGAGCTGCGGCGTCGGGTCGAACGGGCCGGCGGGGACTACCCGCCGCTGTACCCGGCGGTCATCCTGTCGGCGAGCGTGGCCGTCACGGTGATCTCGGTCGCCCAGCGATACCCGTTCGAGCATCTCGGTTGGGTGATCGCCGGGCTCGTGCTCGCGTGCGTGACACTCGCGCTCGATCTCAGCATGCCGCCGTCGTCCTACGTCTGCTTCACGGTGCTGGCGAGCACTCTGTGTTTCCTGATGGTGCCGGTACCCAACGATGCCGCGCCCCTGCAGTTGATCCTCACGGCGGCCATCGGTGCAGCGATGTATTCGCTGCGCACCGGAATCCGCGTCGCGGTGTTGTGCGTCGCGTTGGTCGTGGCGTTCGGCATCTTCGGTGGGCTCGGGTCCCCCGCGTTGCACGCGCTGGGCGTCGCCTGCGGTTGGCTGATCGGATACATGGTGCTGATCCAGAAACGTCTGTCCGACAACCGCGCCCGCGTTCTTCGTGAGCGTGCCGATCGCGCCGCCAGCGATGAACGGCGCCGCATCGCCCGGGAGATCCACGACGTCATCGCGCATTCGTTGTCGATCACCATGCTCAACGTCACCGGCGCGCGGCGAGCCCTGGAACAGGATCGCGACGTCGACGAGGCGATCGACGCACTGACCGACGCCGAACGCCAGGGCCGCCAGGCCATGTCCGAGATCCGGAACATCGTGCACGTGCTCGGCGCCAACGAGAAGCAACCGCCCACGACACCGGCCGGCGACCGCGATCTCGCCGCACTGATCGACGACTACCGGAAGGCGGGCATTCACGTCTCCTATCGCCTCGACGGCGACCTCGCCTCGCTCCCCGATCCGGTCGCCGCTGCGCTGTACCGGATCACACAGGAATCTCTCGCCAACGTCGTCAAACACTCGACTGCCAACCCGGCCACGGTGAATGTCACCGTGGGTGACTCGGTAGGGATAGCGATCGAGAACCCGCACCTCGGCGGACCGGCGAGAGATCGCGACGGCGCCGGGATCGACGGCATGACGCAACGGGCCGCCCTGCTCGGCGGCACCCTCGAGACCCGCCACGACGACGGAACCTGGACGGTTCAGGCCTCGCTACCGACCCGGGTCATGACCGACGGGCTCGGCGTATGACCGCCACCGGGCCCACCGACATCGGCGCCGATCCGATCCGAGTCCTGCTGGTCGACGACCAGGAACTGATCCGCACCGGACTCCGGCGCATCCTGCGGCTCCGTGACGGTTTCGACATCGTCGGCGAATGTGCCGACGGCTCCGAAGTTCTCGCGGCGGTCGCCGAGCACCACCCGGACATCGTGGTGATGGACCTGCGCATGCGGAACATCGACGGCATCACCGCCACGACGATGCTGCGGACACTCCGGGAACCCCCGCCCGTGTTGATCCTGACCACCTTCGACGACGACGAGCTGTTGTCCGGCGCACTGAGGGCGGGCGCCGCCGGTTTCATCCTGAAGGATTCGCCTGCGGAGGCCTTGATCTGGGCGGTCCGGGCCGTGGTCCGCGACGGCGCCTTCCTCGACCCCGCCGTCACCGAACGTGTCCTGAACGGCTTCCGGCGGGCCGGGCGCGAACAGACCTCGACCGCGCCGGATCTGACCTACCGCGAGACCGACGTCCTCCGTCTGATCGCTCGCGGTCTCACAAACGCGGAAATCGGTTCGGCCCTGGGTATCTCGCAGGTGACGGTGAAGACTCACGTGAACCACATCTTCACCAAGCTCGACCTGCGAGACCGCGCCGCGGCGATCGTCTACGCCTACGACCGGGGGCTGGTCCTGGCGGAGTACGACTGACCAGACGCCGTTGGAATCCGCCCCTGAATTGCACCCTCAACAGGGCCGTCGACGACGATATGTCCGACGCCCCGCTACCGCGGGTCGATCTCAGGGGTGTTTTCAAGGAGTGGTTGTCAGGCGGCCAGACGAACCTCGACGCCGTCGGCGAAACGGTACGGTCCCGTCATCAACAGGCCACCGAAACGCTTGCGCAGCCTCGACATCTCAGCGCGGACGGTCACCGTCCGGTCGTCGACGCCGAAGAGGTGGGTCGACATCTGCGCCGCGGTGACCCCGCTGCGGTGTCGGGCGAGATAGGTGAGGATGTCGCCGTGGCGGGGCGAACACCGGTGGGTCCAGCCGCCGCTGGCTCCCTCGACCGAGACCTCGACGCACTCTCCTCCGGCAGCGGTCATCACCGTGCGCATCGAGACCCGCGTCGTCGACGCATCCGCGGCATCGGCCACGCGCACGAGCCAGCCACCAGGTAGCGCCTCGACGTCACATTCGCCGAGTGCACCGAAGAAGGATCGGCCCGGTCCGACGCCGCGTGGCAGCAGCAGCCGCGATCGCGGAGACACCGCGTCGACAGCCGCGACCCAGCCGTCCACGTCCACGGCCAGAGCCGGCCCCGGCGAGCGGGCGAGGATCGGTGCGGCGACCGCGCGGAGGGAGTCGAGCCGTCGGTGATGCTGTTCCCGCAGCTGCGACTCCGCCAATCGGGCCACCGCGTGAACGAGAGCCAGCGTGGTCGGGTGGATCGTCGCAGCCGGACCGCTGACGTCGACGACGCCCAGCACGTCCCCGGTCCGCGGGTCCTTGATCGGTGCGCCGGTGCACGTCCACGAATGATGACTCCGGACGAAATGCTCGGCCGAAAACACCTGGATCGACCTACCGGACATCAGAGCGGTGCCGATCGCGTTGGTGCCCACCGATCCCTCGGCCCAGTCGGCGCCCTCGATGAACCCCAGCTGATCGGCACGGTGCAGCACCTTCGACGACCCGCTACGCCACAGCACGTGACCCCGCGCATCGGCGATGACCAGGATGTTGTCCCCGTCGGCGATGAGGGAGTCCAGGCTGCGCGCGAGTTCGTCGACGACCTCGAGCAGTCCCGACTGGCGTCGCCGCTCTTCGAGTTCCTCGAAATCGAGGCCCCGCTCGACCGCGGTGTCGGCGTCCGGAGAGAGTCCTGCCCTGCGAAGCCGCTGCCATGAGTCGTCGATGACCGCCCGTGGACGAGCCGGCATCCGCCCACCCGACATCGCCGCGTCATGGACGGCGCTCAGGACGTGGGCGAACTCCCGCGGATCGTCGCCCGCCTGAACGGCAGGCTCCAGAGCGGAGACATGGTCGGAAATCGTCATCACGACGATTGTGCGCCTCATCACAGAACCGGTGCAACGAGGGGTCAGGTCGCAACGGACTGCAACCCTTGCCGCGGCGGGCACACGGGGCGTCTGCTGTCCTCAGCAAGACTGTGGCCCGCGTCACTATCGGCGGCCACCCCCGAACTGCACGAGGAGAGACGATGACCCAGACGATGGAGCCGGTTGTCAGCACCGGCCGCACCCCACAGCAGCGCGTCGACGCGTGGCTGGCCGAGTTCGAAGCTGCACTGGCCGCGCTGGATGTCGGGCGTGCGACAAGTGCGTTCCTCACCGACAGCTACTGGCGCGATCTCACGGCCTTCACCTGGAACATCAAGACGGTCGAGGGGCACGAGCAGATCAGCGACATGCTGACCGCACGTCTGGCCGACACCCGCCCCGCAGGCTTCGCGACGACGGAGCCCGCCACCGACGACGGTGACGGCGTGGCGTCGGCTTTCCTATCGTTCGAGACCGCTGTCGGACGCTGCGAGGGGCATGTACGCATCCGCCCGGACGCCGACGGCATCGACCGCGCGTGGACACTCCTCACCACGATGCAGGAGCTGAAGGGCTACGAGGAGAACCGCGGCCCCACCCGCGTGCTCGGTGCCGTGCACGGCTCCGATCCGGACACCCGCTCGTGGGCGGAGAAGAAGGCCGACGAGGAACGCGAACTCGGTCGGACCGCGCAGCCCTACGTCCTCGTCATCGGCGGCGGACAGGGTGGCATAGCGCTCGGAGCACGCCTCCGTCAGCTCGGGGTGCCGTCAATCGTCGTGGACCGTCACGACCGTCCCGGCGACCAGTGGCGCAAGCGGTACAAGTCGCTGTGCCTGCACGACCCGGTCTGGTACGACCACCTCCCTTACCTCCCCTTCCCGGAGAACTGGCCGGTGTTCGCCCCCAAGGACAAGATCGGCGACTGGCTCGAGTTCTACACCAAGGTCATGGAGGTCCCCTACTGGAGCAAGACCACCTGTCTCTCGGCGAACTACGACGAGGAGCAGAAACAGTGGACCGTCGAACTCGACCGCGACGGCGAGCGACTGACGCTTCACCCGACCCAGCTCGTGCTCGCCACGGGTATGTCCGGAAAGCCCTCGATACCGACGGTTCCGGGTCAGGACATCTTCGCCGGCGAGCAGCACCACTCCAGCCAGCACCCGGGTCCCGACTCCTACGCCGGCAAGAAGGTCGTCGTGATCGGGTCGAACAACTCGGCCCACGACATCTGCAAGGCGCTCGTCGACAACGGCGTCGACGCCACGATGGTGCAGCGCTCCTCGACGCACATCGTGAAGTCCGATTCGCTGCGCTCGATCGCCCTCGGTGGTCTCTACAGCGAGGAGGCCGTCGCCTCGGGCATGACGACCAAGAAGGCCGATCTCACCTTCGCCTCACTGCCCTACCGGATCATGCACGAGTTCCAGGTGCCGGTGTACAACCAGATCCGCGAACAGGACAAAGAGTTCTACGACCGTCTGGAGGCCGCCGGCTTCAAGCTCGACTTCGGCGACGACGACTCGGGCCTGTTCATGAAGTACCTACGACGCGGCTCGGGTTACTACATCGACGTCGGCGCCAGTGAGCTCATCGCCAACGGAACCATCAAGCTCGTGCAGGGGCAGCTGGATCACCTCACCGAGAACTCGGTCGTTCTGGCCGACGGGACCGAGCTCGAGGCCGACGTCGTCGTCTACGCAACGGGATTCGGATCGATGAACGGATGGGCTGCTGACCTGATGGGACAGGACGTCGCCGACCGCGTCGGCAAGGTCTGGGGACTCGGGTCGGACACCACGAAGGACCCGGGCCCGTGGGAGGGCGAACAGCGCAACATGTGGAAGCCGACGCAGCAGCCGGGACTCTGGTTCCACGGCGGCAACCTGCATCAGTCCCGCCACTACTCGCTCTACCTGGCTCTCCAGCTGAAGGCCCGGTACGAGGGTCTGGACACCCCTGTCTATGGACTGGCCGAGGTCCATCACCTCAGCTGAGTACGTAAGACGACGAATGCCCCGCGGCCGGGAGGTCGCGGGGCATTTTCATGATCTGTGGTGGGCCGGCCGGCGCCGGGATTTCGTAGAAGATATGCGCGCTATAAGCGCAGTGTTTCTACATCCTCGCCCCGCCAGGGCCACCCGTGGAATGCATTGTGGCCCTACACGAACTGA
>NZ_JSYC01000013.1:0-56169 GCF_054823965.1 Gordonia sp. GN26
AGAGTGAAGTCGCGCGCGACTTCACTCTGGGAGACGGCGGCGCCAACCATCCCCAGAAGTACGGTCCGGTCAGGCCGCCAGGAGTCCGGCAGTCACCAACCAAGGCCGAATCGATTCGACCAACTCTCCGCGTTCCAGAGTGGACCAGGTCCAGCGGATCACGATGATTCCCCTTGCGCCCGGAGCGCGTCCTCTCGCGTCTTCTCGCGGATCAACGCTGCGGCCGCCGTCTCCCCCGGCGCAGCAGCCGACCATACTTCTACAGGCCGTCGAACTCACCGACGACTCGGCCGTCCCAGTCGAAGTCCGACCTCGCTTCCCCATCGGGGATCTGGAACGTGTGCTGGAGACGAGGCAGCGGCAGTCCGGCCGCGATCATCTGCGCGCGACTCCACGATTCCCCGACGCTCTCCGACCGGGCGTCAGCGAAGGTGAGAGCGCGACGAGCGGTACCCACGTTCGGCCACCCCGCTCGGGCGTCGAGCAGATCTCTCATCACCTCGACATCTGCGTCCATCGCGAGAGCACGGTCGAAGACGACGAGCGCCTGCTCGAAATCGCCGGCCATCGCGATGTCGACGGCTGTTCGTTCCAGACGGGTGACCGCCACCCCGTCCACCCTCACGATGTCTGCGGACGTCAGCGGGCCGTTGTGGACGTGGCGGTGACCGCGTATGAACCCTCCGCCTCGCGAGGGCTTGGTGAGATGGACGTGCTCGCGATCCGGGTGCAGTGTCTCCAGACCGAGGACCGTTGCCGCGGACTCATGACTCAACGTGGAGGTGCCCCGATCGCGTGCAGAGGAGGCGACCGCGATCGATCGGTGGCGGTAGAGACGATCGGCACCATCGGCACCCTCGAAATCCGGGCTCGCGGCCACCCAGACGCCTGGAGCGAGCCGCAGCAGACGGCCGCGACGTAACGCTCCGGCGACGGTGTCGTCGCCGATGCCCACGCGCAGGGTGGCCTCGCGACGGATGAGGCCGTATCGATCAGTCGGGAACCGCTCCACGGGAAACTCGGTCACGTGTTTTGGACGCACATGCGGCCGACTAGGTTTCATCCGACATCGAACCGGCCGCGATGCCTCGGCCCGCGCAGTCGACCCCGATTGAAGTCGCATGCGACGTCAACCCGGCGACGCACACTCAGCCGAGCTCGCCCGGCCGGATTGACGTCGCGTGCGACATCAATCCAGGCCGAACGACAACGAACCCGGGACAGCAAACGCTGTCCCGGGCTCGTGGAGTCGAGTAAGAGAGTCTTACTTGACGGAAACCTTGGCGCCGGCCTCTTCGAGCTTGGCCTTGGCAGCCTCGGCGGCCTCCTTGTCGACCTTCTCCAGGAGAGCCTTCGGAGCACCCTCGACGAGGTCCTTGGCTTCCTTCAGGCCCAGACCCGAGACGACCTCGCGGACGACCTTGATGACCTGGATCTTCTTGTCGCCGGCACCCTCGAGGATGACGTCGAACTCGTCCTGCTCGGCAGCAGCCTCGGCGCCACCGGCAGCCGGTGCGCCTGCAGCGGCAACGGCGACCGGAGCGGCCGCGGTGACCTCGAAGACCTCTTCGAACTTCTTCACGAAATCGCTGAGCTCCAGCAGGGTCAGTTCCTTGAACTGCTCGATGAGCTCGTCAGCGGTGAGCTTCGCCATGGTGGCGTCCTTCCTGTAAGTCCCCGTACGGGGTTGGTGTGCATCCCCGTACGGTCCGGGGACTGGCTTTGGTGCGGCGAGTTATTCGCCGGCTTCGTTCTTCTTCTCCTGCAGGGCCGCTGCGAGACGCGCGACCTGCGATGCCGGCTGGTTGAACAGTCCGGCTGCCTTAGCCAAGTTGCCCTTCATGGCGCCGGCGAGCTTGGCCAGCAAGACCTCACGGGTCTCAAGGTCGGCGATCTGCTCGATCTCGGCAACGGACAGCGCGCGGCCGTCCATGTACCCGCCCTTGATGACCAGAGCCTTGTTGTCCTTGGCGAACGTCTTGATCGCCTTCGCGGCCACAACCGGCTCACCTTCGATGAAGGCGATGGCGGTCGGACCGGTGAACAGCTCGTCGAGCCCTTCCACGCCCGCATCAGCTGCGGCACGCTTCACCAGGGTGTTCTTGGCGACGGAGTAGGTTGCACCCTCACCGAGGGAACGTCGCAGCTGGGAGATCTGGGTGACGGTGAGTCCACGGTATTCCGTGACCACTGCCGCCGTGGAGCCCTTGAACTGCTCTGCGATCTCCGCAACAGCGGCGACCTTTTCGGACTTGGCCATACTTCGCCTCCTCTCCTCGTCACTTGAGTTGGTCGGGTTCAACTGAGCGACGGGCCGTGGAGGCGATCGACGGCGGAAATGACAAACGCCCCGGCACGCAGGCACGGGGCGTGAAGACGCACACTGATGTGTGGGACCACATTCCTCGTTCATCCTGCGTGGGCCGGCGACTCTGTCGCGCCTTCGTTCGGGAGTTCCCGACGACCAACGGTCTCTGGTTGAACCGATACGACGCACGGTTGTGCATCACACCGACGACTAGGCTACGTCCTTGTGGGGGAACAAACCAAATCGACCGACGTGCACGACCCCAACGAGCGTGCGCAGGCCGCCATGGACGCCGTCACTGCGCGGCACCTGCAGCGGGCCTTCTGGCTGCCGGCGACGCGCACGGCGGCGGTCGCGTGGCCCATCGGGTTCGTCGCGGCACATCTCGGATCCTGGCATTACTGGTGGCATGCGCATCTCGTCGACCTGCTCGTCGACGCCGCGATCCACCGACCCGAGGGCTCGGGATACGGCGACCGTTCCTTCGATCCCGATGTCGCCGACGACGCGAACCGGGTGCTGCGCGGGATCAAGGTCCGCAACCTCGGGCGGTGGACGAACAACTATTACGACGACATGGCCTGGCTGGGGTTGGCGATCGAACGCGCCGACCGCCACCTCGACCTCGACCACCGGCGGGGCCTGGAGGTCCTGACGCGACGGATGCTCGACGCGTGGGTTCCCGAGGACGGCGGCGGCATCCCCTGGCGCACGACCGACCAGTTCTTCAACGCCCCGGCGAACGGCCCCGCTGCAATCCTGGTCGCCCGTACCGGTCACGTCGAACGTGCTGTGGCGATGTGCGATTGGATGGACGCCAACCTCATCGACCCGAAGACGCACCTGGTCATCGACGGCCTGAAGAAGCAGCCCGACGGTTCGCTGAAGGCCGAGACCGGCACCTACACCTACTGCCAGGGCGTCGTTCTCGGCGCCGAGCTCGAGGCTTTCCGCGCAACCGGTGACCAGCGGCATCTGGACCGCCTGGCCCGCCTCCTCGGTGCCGTCGAGAAGCATTCGTGCACCGACGGGGTGATCAACGGCGGCGGCGGTGGCGACGGCGGCCTGTTCCACGGGGTGCTCGCCCGCTACCTCGGGCTCATCGCCACCGACCTCCCGGATGTCGACGGTTCGGATGAACTGCGTGCCCGGGCAGCCCGGATCGTGACCTCGAGTGCCGATGCGGCGTGGTCGAACCACACCGAGGTCCGCGGCCGCGTCGTGTTCGGCAGCGACTGGCGCAGCCGGGCCGTCGCACCCACTGCCGCGGGCAAGAAAGCCCAGTTCGTGGCGGGTGCGGTGATGCCCTCGGAGGTACCCGAACGCGACCTGTCGGTGCAGCTGTCGGCGTGGATGGCCCTCGAGGCGGCAGCGGCGATCGACCTGTCGCTACCGGAATGTGACCGGCCGTAGACCTCCGATGTCCAAACCGACGCCGCCCGGTTAGCCATCCGATACCGGCGCTGAGCTATTCTTCAGCGAACGCGTGAGGTGACCTGGAACACACTGATTTCCGCCGCCAGCGGAGCGGGTCCGGCGCCCACGACCGACACGAAGGGGTGTCGGTGTCCACCCGGCCATCTCGACCAGCAGCACTCCCGGTGCGACACCTCTCACCCCAGGCAGGGTGGTGCACTATGACGTATCAGTTGGATCCCGCGGAACGCCGTACGCGGCCGGTCCCCTCGCCGTCGCGACGTCCCTCGGAAGCACCCCACTTCGGCACCCTCCCCCTCGGCGACCCGACCGGAGGCGCCGACGGCATCCGCTGGCGCGAGCAGGTCGACGGCAAGCAGCTGTACCCGCGTGTCGTCATCGACCGCGACGTCTCGATCACCATGAGCGACGGGGTCGTTCTGCGCGCCACCGTGATCCGCCCGGCCAACCGGTTCGGGCAGACGGTGCTCACCCCCTACCCCGCGATCGTCAACATCAACCCGTACAACCGGGCCGCCATCGACTTCATCGACCAGGCGCTGCACGCCCCCGTGCTCGGCAAGGCGCTGCACACCGCGTCGGCGTCGATCGATGCGACCGGCACCGCGCTCGAGGGCCTAACCACTCTCACCCAGACGCTGTCGGGTGGCGTCTTCGACGTCTTCGGCATCAACCGAAACCTGGTGCGCAGTGGTTATGTGCAGGTCGTCGTCGATGTGCGCGGTACCGGTGCCAGCCACGGCAAGTGGCAGATCCTCGGCCCGCGCGAGCAGGAGGACTCGGTCGAGATCATCGACTGGGTCAGCGAGCAGGAATGGTGCGACGGCACCGTCGGCCTGGCCGGCTGGTCGTATTCGGCGATCAACTCGCTGCAGGCCGCCGACAAGCGCCCGCCGCAGCTGAAAGCCGTGTTCGCCGTGGAGGGTTGCGACGACATCGTGCGCGACATCTACATCACCGGCGGCATGCCGTCGGCGTTCATCCCGGTGTGGTTGTCGGCGGTGAACATGCTCAAGTGGGTTCCCAACCCTGCCAACATCATTCGGGACATCACCAGCGGTCACGCCTTGAAGTGGGCCATCGACCGGGTGAAGTCGCCGGCCACCGAGATCCCCTCGCTGCTCTGGGGTTTCCTCACCGCCCGCGACCCACGCATCTTCGACGACCCGTACTTCGACGAGCGCGACCCGATCGTCGACCGTATCGAGGCCCCCACGTTCACCGTCGGCGCCTGGCATGATCTGTTCGGCCGCAGCGCAACCGGCGTCTACGAGCGGTTGAACATGGAGCCCGGCCGCAAGCAGATGATCGTCGGCGACGGCTATCACCTCGACGTCGGTTCGGGGTATGGCGGCAAGTTCGCGCCGCCGCGTCTCGACGTCCTCGAACGCGCGTGGTTCGACCGCTGGCTCAAGGGACACCGCAACGGCATCGAGTTCTACGGGCCGGTCACCATGCTGCAGCAGGGCGGTGCCTGGACCGCCGGACAGAACTTCCCGCGCCCGGGCGTCGCGCCGAAGCGGCTGTACCTGACGCCCGACGCCTCGTCGACCGCCGACCATGCCGTACACGACGGGACGTTGGGTTCGACTCCCGCACAGGGTGTCTCGTCCCTCCACGTCCGACCCGACGCCCGCGGACTCCGATCCCGCGACATGACCCAGGTGACCGCCGGCGCCACCATGATCCTCGGCGCCGACTACGCGAAGGACGCACGCTTCCAGGAGCGTGGCGCACTGTCGTTCACCACCGCACCGGTCACCGAGGCCACGCCGATCAGTGGCGCGATGAACCTGCGACTCAACGTGGCCACCACCGCCCATGAGGCGATCTGGGCGGTGACCGTGAACGACGTCGCGCCCGACGGCACGTCGACGGTGCTCACCAACGGCGCCCTCTCGGCGTCGAATCGTGCGCTGGACCGCAGCAAGTCGACCTACGCGTCCGACGGCAGCCTGCTCTCGGCGCATCACTACCTGTCCCGCAAGCGCAAGCTCCCCGTGCCCGCCGACGAGCCCGTTCGCATCGACGTCGACCTGGTCCCGACCGACGCGGTCCTGCAGCCGGGCCACCGCCTGCGCGTCGACGTCTACGCGGCGAGCCTCCCCCGCTACCTCACCGTGGTGCCCGATCTGATCAAGGCCCGCGGCCGTAAACAGCGCCTTGTCCTCGACCCCGAGCATCCGAGCTACCTCACGCTCCTCGCCGGGGAGGGTTTGCACTAGCCCCTCTCCCCCGAGCCGACGGGCGTCCCAGCTGGCATAGTGACATCCATGCACACAGATCGCGCGGATCGGGAACCGACGTGAAACTCGGCATGCTCTACTCGTTGTCGGGCGCCCAGGCCGAGATGGAGCAGTCGATCCTCGACGGTGCGATGCTGGCGGTTGCCCAGATCAATGCTCGCGGAGGCGTTCTCGGCTCTGATATCGAGGTCGCGATCTACGATGACCATTCCGAGGTATCGTCGACGGCCCGGGGCGTCGATCATCTGTGCCGGGCCGAGAACGTGGACGCCATCGTCGGCGGCTACACCTCGGCAGCTCGTCTCGCGCTGACCCCCGCCATCCACGAGAACGCATCACTGCTGATGTATCCCACCTATTTCGAGGGCGAGGAGACCGACTCCCGCATCTTCTACTGCGGCGCCGCACCCAACCAGTACATCGCCGACTACCTGACCTGGGTCGCCGAGACGCTGGGCCGGCGGGTGTACGTGGTCGGATCGGATTACATCTATCCCCGAGTGCTCTCCGAAGCGATCCGCAGACTGTCCGGGCAGGTCGGCATCGACATCGTCGGTGACCGGTACGCCCCCCTGGGCGAGACCCGATTCGAGTCCCTCATCGACGACATCCGTATCCAGCAACCCTCCGTCGTCATCTGCAACCTCGTCGGCACCGACTCCACGACTGCGTTCTACGCGCAATACCACGTGGCGGGCCTGAGACCGGACTCGATGCCGATCGCCGCCACCGTCACCACCGAAGTCGATCTCGCCCACATGCCGTCCGAGGTCAGCAACGGTCACTACATGGTCGCGACGTACTTCTCCGATCTGTCCTCCCCGGTCAACGAGTCGTATCGCCATGACCTCCGGAAGCTCCGTGGTCAATGCTGGAGTCACTCCGCACAGGTAGGGGCGTTCAACGCCGTTCATGCTCTCGCACTGGCCGCCGAACAGTCGGGCTCACTCGACGTCGACGATCTGACGCGCTCACTCATCGGTGTCAGGTTCGAGTCGAATCCGGAGGGGTCGCCTTTCTACTTCCGGGCGAACCACTACAGCGCTCACCCGTCGTATGTGGGGCGGGCCGTCGACAGGCGATACGAGGTCATCAACGAGTTCGCCGCACGACTACCCGATCCCTGGTGGTCGGGGAACGAGCCCCCGACGGTCGTCTCGCCGGGCGCAGATCGTCTCGCGCCGACGCATAGGGCGAGGTAGTAGTCGGTCCGGTCCACCATCGACGCGAGGCTCCGCCCGGTGAGCTTCTCGATACGGGACAGCCGATACCTCAACGTGTTGATGTGGATACCCAGTTCGTTGGCAGTCGCACCCGAGTGGCAGTCGAGCGCGAAGAAGGTCGTGAGGGTGGCGAGCAGGCTGGTGTCCTTCTCCCGGTCGTAGGCGAGGACCGGGCCCAGCAACGATTCATGTAGCGCCTGAGCCCTTTCGGGGACACCTGCCAGAAGGTTTGCCGCCAGCGGCACCGGCAACGTGGTCGCAGACGCCCCCGGTTCCTGGGCACGCGAATGCCTCTCAGCCATTTGTCGTGCATTGATGAGTCCCCGCATCAGGTCGTCGCTGCTGCGAATGACGTATGAACTGCCGCCCATCGAGAGTTCGGTGTGCCGCGCCAGGAACATTCGCTCAAAGGTCGCGAGTTGAACATCGAAGTCACTGCGAGACAGCGGATTCGGCTCCTTCTCAGTGCCCGTTTTGATCAGGGCGAAGACCACTGCGTCGCGGGCCGCGACCACGGTCGCCAATCCACTGCAGGCGCCGAGATCATGGAGCGCGTCGACCACATCCGTCGGGGTCGTGTCACTGCCGGGACCCACCGTCACGGCAACCGCGCGGACACGATCACCGGACACGAAGCCGAAGGATTCCACCCAGGGGTCCATTGCCGACGCCGGAATCCGTGCATCGATCAGCTCGCGTATGAGAGCGTCCTCGAGCGGTTTCCGCATCGTCCGTTGTGCGGTCAACAGTTGCACTGCCGAGTCGGCGTCGTTGGCCAGCTTGCGGACCCGCGTCGACTCGAGCGCCCTTCTGTTGGGGTTCGCGAGCGTCAGTGCGGCCCCCGATCTGGGCAGGGCGATGTGCAGGGCCGCGACAGTTCCCGGGATCGCGTGCAGAGCAACAGGAGTCAGCGCAAGTGTCTTCGTGATCAGGTCCAGGTCGACCGCGGACGACACCGCATCGATGATCGCTCCGCGCAACACCACGGCACCGGCGACCCCGGACTTGCGGTGGAAGTCCGCGAGCACATCGATCACCGACGAGACCCGCCCGGGTTCGGAGTCGGTATCACCCGGCGGCGCATGCGGGGTGACGAACGCCCGCAGGTCGGCGAATGATCGCGCCCGCGGGAGCATGTAGATCGGGACGCCGTGCCGAACACACGCCGAGACGAACTCGGCAGACAGGTTGTCGTCGTCGGTGTCCACGACGACGGCGGGGACACCGCGTTCCCGGATGACGGCTGCGAATGACTCCGGTTTCCCCGTCGCGGCCCACCCCACCCCGGTCACGCAGACGACGTCCGAGGTCTGTACCGCCGACAACGGCACGATCCCGATCTCCACGGCGCCGGCAACCCGAAGTTGCCTCGTCCGCTCGGCGGGCCCCGGCGTCAGCGTCAGCAACCCAAGTCGATCGGCGACGTCGCCAACCGTCGCCATCGGACCCCCTCATCAGTCGTGATGTGTCGATTATCGGCGCTCACAGGGATTCTCACCACCGGAGGAGAATCCGCAGCCACGTTTCCTTTGGGTGACGGAACGTTTCCGGCGGATGTCGGACACAAACGCGTTACCGGCCTATGTCGACGGTTTCCGCAGGTGACGGCGTATCGCGCTCGAGGCTCGCGTGTCAACGTCCAGTGAGCACAACGCCGGTCCTGGCAATTCAACCAATTGTCCGGCGGTCTGATCGCGAGTTTCGTTGTAGCCGTCCCCATACCGCCGACGCACGAGGAATCTCTCATGACCGAAGCCATCATTCGTACCGACAAGGTACGGACTGCCGTCGACATCGGTGGCACGTTCACCGACGTCTTCATCCAGCAATCGGACGGAACGATCGTCACCGCCAAGTACCCGACGCAGAACAACCCGATCGAAGGCGTTCTTGCGGGCATGGAGCAGGCCGGGGTGAGTTGGGAGGACGTCGAGTTCTTCTCGCACGGAACGACAATCGCCACGAACGCACTCATCACCCGCAGGTTCCCGAAGGTCGCACTGGTCACGACCGAAGGATTCCGCGACGTCATCGAGATCCGGCGCGGCGATCGCGAATCCTGGGATCCGTACGAGGAGGTCGCACCGCCGGTGGTGTCGCGGCGTCATCGGCTGACCGTCAAGGAGAGGATCGGTTACGACGGCACGGTTCTCGAACCGCTCGATGAGGAAGGCGCCCGTGACGTGGCCCGCATCCTGCGGCGTCGCGAGATCGAAACCGTCGCTGTGTGTTTCGTGAACTCGTTCACCAATCCGGCCCACGAGAACCGCATGGCGGAGATCCTCGCCGAGGAGCTTCCCGGGGTGTCGATCACCACGTCGAGTGACGTCCTGCCCGAGATCTTCGAGTACGAACGATTCTCCACGACGGTCGCGAACGCGGCCCTCGTCCCGATCATCGGCCCCTACGCGCGGACACTCGAAGGGCGACTGGCGGAGGCCGGCTACGAGAACGACGTCCTGCTGCTCCATTCGGGTGGTGGCGTCATGACCCCGGCGATGGCCGAGAAGTACGGCGCGCGTCTGGCCGCCTCCGGTATCGCGGCCGGCGCGATCGCGAGCAGGCACATCGCCCGTACCTGTGGTTTCGAGAACTCGATCGGCTTCGACATGGGTGGCACGTCAACCGATGTGTCGCTGACCGACAACGGGGTGCTGGCCACCACCAACATGTGGAGCGTGGCCTTCGGCCATCCCATCTGCTTCCCCAGCATCGAGGTGCTCACCATCGGCGCCGGTGGCGGTTCGATCGCCTGGCTCGACGACGCCGGTTCACTGCGCAACGGTCCGCAGTCCGCGGGCTCCGACCCGGGCCCGGCCTGCTACGGCGGCAACGGTGAGCTCGCGACCAACACCGACGCGAACCTGATCCTCGGCACCGTCGGGAAGAAGCTGGCCGGCGGAGTCAAGGAGCTTGACGAGTCGCAGGCCCGATATGCACTGGAGAAGGTCGCCGAACCGCTCGGCTTGGACGTCGACACCGCCGCCCAGTCGATCATCAAGGTCGCCAACGCCAACATGGCCGACGCGATCCGCCTGATCTCCATTCGCAAGGGACACGATCCCCGTGACTTCGCGCTGGTCGGATTCGGCGGCGCCGGTCCCCTGCATGCCGCATACCTCGCCAAGGACCTGGGGATCCCGACGGTCATCATCCCGCCGCATCCGGGCGTCACCTCCGCCATGGGCTGCATGCTCGTCGACATCCAGCACGACATCACCCGGATGTATCTCGCCGACGCCGCCGGCGCTGATCTCGATCATCTGACAGCCACTTTCGCCGAGCTGCAGGAAGAGGGTCGGGCACGCCTGGCCGCCGAACACGTCGATCCCGAGGACATGCTCTTCGAGTACTACCTCGACATGCGGTACGAGGGTCAGTGGCGAGCAATCGCGGTGCCCGTGTCCATGCCGCTGACGAGCCTCGACGAGGTCGTCGCGACCTTCCACGCGACCCACCTCAAGGAGCACAATTTCGCGGCCGAGGACACCGGCGTCGAGATCTACCGGATCTCGTTGCGCGCCATCGGTCTCACGCCTCGGATGGACGTCACCCCCGCCGAGCTGATCGATCCCGCGACCTTCGTCCCCGAGCCGCTGGAAGTGCGGCAGGTGCTGTTCCCCGACGAGGTCGCGCGACTCGCCACCCCCGTGTACGACCGTGCGACCCTGCCGCCCGGAGCGGTGCTGGCCGGCCCCTGCATCGTCGACCAGCTCGATTCCACCACCGTGGTCCCGCCGAAGACCTCTGCCCGGGTCGACGAGTGGGGCAACCTCCTCCTCACCACGACCGCGTGATCAACCACATCTGACAGACAAGGAAAAACCAGACATGGCAACAACTCTGGACCCGGTCACCTTCGAGGTGCTGAAGAACGCCTTCATCAACACCGTCGACCAGATGGCCGAGCAGATCCTCCGCACCTGCTATTCATTCGTCATCTACTCGCGCGACTTCTCCTCCGCTCTGTGCGACACCGAGGGCAACACCGTCATGCAGGGCACCGGCGACATCGCCGCGCATGTCGGCACGCTCCACTACACGGCCAAAGCCGTCATCCGGCAGTTCCAAGGGGACATCCACCCCGGCGACGTCTTCGTCATCAACGATGTCTACGAGGGCGGCAGCCACTTCAACGACACCCGGATCATCCGCCCCATCTATTACGACGGCGAGCTGCTCGGCTACGCACAGGCCAACGGCCACTGGGCGGATGTGGGCGGCGCGACCCCCGGCTCGTTCAACGTCAAGGCGCTCGACCACATGGGTGAGGGTCTGCGAATTCCTCCGACCCGCCTGTGGAGCAAAGACGAGTTCCTCGAGGACGTCGCGTACCTGATCGCGAAGAACACCCGCAACCCGCGCGACATCATCGGCGACATGCAGGCCCAGGCCGAGGCGACCCGCGTCGCCGAGCGCGAGATCCAGCGGCTGTGTGACAAATACGGCGTCGAGACCATCAAGACCGCGATGGCCGAGGTCCAGGACTACGTCGAGGATCTGACGCGAGCCAAGATCGCCGCCCTTCCCGACGGTGTCTGGTACACAGAGGATTACATCGATCAGGATCCGGCACGCGGCGAGGGGCTCATCCCGATCAAGACGCGTATGACGATCTCCGGGGACACCGTCCACTACGACCTCAGCGAGTCCCACGCCTCGATCTCGTCGATGCTCAACGCCGGATTCGGCGGCTCCTTCGCCGGCATCGTGGCCGGAACCAAGATGCAGTTCCCCGACATCCCGCTCAACTCCGGCTTCTACCGGGTGGTGACGGCCGACCTCGGACCGCTCGGCTCGGTGGTCAACGCCGACTGGCCGTCACCGTGCGCCGGTTTCTGTTCGGGACCGTTCGAGAAGATCATGAGCTCGGTCTTCGATATCTGGTCGGACATCCAGCCCGAACGCGCGATGGCGTGCACGTTCAACCTCGAGTACCTCCTGGTGGGTGGCCGCGATCAGCGAGGCGAGGGCAACCCGAACTTCATGTGGTACGACTGGATGATGGGTGGCTGGGGCGCCCGCAACGGCGCCGACGGTTACAACGCATCCGCCGCAGTCTTCGGAGTCCAGTACGGCACACAGCCTTTCGAGGGCCAGGAACGCCTTGCCCCGGTGTTGACGTCATGCCACGACCTCGTCCCGGACTCAGGTGGCCCGGGTAAGTTCCGGGGCGGTCTCGGCGCGGAGAAGGGCGGAAAGCTCTGGGCGAGTGACAACACCGTCATGTCCTACTGCTGCGACCGGGAACGATCGGTGACCTGGGGACTCTGGGGCGGCCTCCCGTCGATCCCGCATGGCGTCTGGCTCAACAAGGGCACCGAGAACGAGCGCTACCTGGGTTCGATCTTCGCCGCGGAGCCGATCAAGTCGGGCGACGAGTTCACCCGGCCCTCGGCCGGCGGGGGTGGCCTCGGCGATCCGCTGCAACGTGACGTCGACGCGGTGCTCGAAGACGTGATCGACGGCTACGTCACCATCGCGCGAGCCGAGAAGGACTACGGCGTCGTCATCAAGGCCATCGATCCCGAGATCTTCCTCTACGAGATAGATCTCGAGGCAACGCTTGCCGCGCGCGAGTTCATCCGCACGAATCGTCATTCATGGATCGAACGTGATCCTCAGGAAGTGTCCGAGGAGTACCGCACCGGCCTGATCAACGAGATGGACTGCGTGCGCCAGTTCGGCGTGATCCTCGACTGGGGCAGCGGTGAAGTCCTGGAGAACACCACGGCACAGTTCCGGAAGATGTTGCACCGACGCACAATCGTCCACTGGACCGATGATCCGACCATCGACTTCGTGCCCGGAACCCTGACCGTCTCGGAGCCCGCCGCCGTCTAGACGGCCTGGCGGTACGCCGACAAACCCTCTCCGACAGAACAACACCCAGCGGCGGGTGGTGGCAACGACGCCACTCACCCGCCGCTGTTCTGTTCCTCCCATCGATCCTGGACAAGGAAGACAACATGACTCTGGAGATCTCCTCCTCAAAGCCGGGCGGTGTGCCCGCACTCGAGGTCAGCTACACCGACGACCCCCAGGTGCTCGCACGAGCTGCCGCCGAGGACTATTCGATGCACATCGTGCCGCCGTCATGGCGGACATCGCGATCGTCGGTGTCGATGGCCTGGTTCGGACTGATGTCCGCCATGTTCTTCGTCGTCGTCGGCGCGACGGTCTCGCTCTCGGTCGGCGCGACCGACGCCCTCATCGGCATCGGACTCTCGGTGCTCGCATACGGCGCCATCAACTCGGTGGCGGCCAAGTTCGCCAATCAGACCGGTACGAGCGTTTCATTGTTCTCGCGCGTCGTCTTCGGACGTGCCGGATCGGCGTTCGCCGCAGCACTTTTCGGCATCACAATTGCCTACTACGTCGTGGCCGAGGGCGCGATCGTCGCGTCTGCGCTACATGCATACTTCGGCGGCCTTCCCATGGCGTTCTGGGCGTTCGTCGTCGTGGCATACCAGGCACCTCTTGCGTGGCGCGGTGTCGCAACGTGGCTCGACAGACTCAACGGGGTGCTGCTGCCCTTGTACGTCCTCGGCCTCGTCGGCTCGGTTGTGTGGGCGATCGTCGAGTACGGATACAGCAACGAATGGCTGACCTACGAGCCGGAGGCCGCCGCCGACCTCGGGGTCCCGGGCTGGTGGTTCTCGTTCGTCATCTACATGGGTGTCTGGGTCGTCACGATGATGGCTTGGGACTACGCACGTTTCGGCCGCCCGCAGGACGCCACGTTCAACGCCCGCGTGTCCTTCGGGACGCCCTTCTACATCGTCACGCTGCTCGTCAATGCGGCGGTCGGCATGTTCCTGGCGCAGACGATCACGATCGCCGGCCCGCTCTCGGAGGAGTCGGCCATTCTCGGCGTCGTCGGCATGATGGGGATCTGGGGCCTGCTCTGGGTCGTCGTCAGCCAGACACGCGTCAACAGCGGCAACTTCTACCTGGCCTCGACCAACTTCCAGAACTTCTTCGCCCGCACCGTGAAGTTCTCGATGCCCCGCACCTTCTGGGTGGGTGTGGTTGCCGTGATCGTGTACCTCATGATGCTCACCAACGTGCTGTCCTGGATCACCACGTCGCTGCAGTACCAGGGCGTGCTCATCGTCGGGTGGGTCGCGATCGCGCTGACCCACATCGGCTGGATGCGCCTTCGAAAGATGCCCGCCGACTCGCTCGAGTTCCGGCCGGGCCGCGTACCGGCGGTCAACCCGGCCGGTGTCGGAGCGTGGGCGACGTCGTCGGTCATCGGCATCGCACTCGTCCTCTTCGGCGGCAGCACCGGTTCTCTCTGGGCACCGCCGGTCGCCTTCCTCGTGGCCGGCGCCATCTATGCGGTTGCTCTCGCCTTCTACCGCGACGGATGGTTCACCATGGAGCGGCCCCACGATCCGCGTTCGGAGGTCGATGACATGTGGGAGGCAAGGATCCGCTGCCACCGATGCGAGGACAGCTACATCGCCTACGAGATGGATCGTGACCCGTCGGCCGATCACGCACCGATCTGCCTGGCGTGTGCGTCCGACGACCTCGAGTTCCAGCGTGCCGCCGACCGCGAGGCGGCCGCGCATCGTCTGAGCTGAATCTTTCCTTCGCGTCGAGAGCCGTCCCGGGTGACCCACCCGGGACGGCTTCGTCGTGAGCCGATGGACGATGGAGGAACCGGTGAACAGCGATTTTGGACGAAGGTTTATATTCGTCTCATTGACACCTCGCGCCCATCGGCCTAGCGTTTTTGGTAACGCATGTGTCCAAACTCAGCGATCAGGAGTGCCCGTCGATGACCATTTCACCGATCGCGTCCGCGACACCGCGGACGGCACACCCTGGCCCGACGGCGCAGACCACCGCCACCACCGAGATCCCGTCACGCCACCCGGACGGTCCGTGCAAGATCCCGATCGGCCTGCGACTCGTCGGCCCCCTGCTGGGCCTGCGCAAACCCGGCCGCGAACTCTTCCGTCACCTCGGCGAACTCCTGACGGTCGGCGACGAACCGGCGGACCGTCTGGTCGAGTGGATGCACACCGCCGGGATGGCTCAGGCGCGTCCGCTCTTCGAGCGGGCTCTGGTGAACGGGATCGACTCGATCGACGACGCCCCGGCCCCACTGCGCGAGTTCTTCGTCGAGGTGGAGACCGCCCCCGACTGGGTTGACCGGGGTCTGATCGAACAGGGCGCGCGCGTGATGCGCAGCGGCGGCGCCGACGGCCTGTACGTCGCACGCGACGTCGCACTGCTGGGTGGTTACCAGTTCGCCGGCTTCAATCAGACGCTGTTGCGCACCGGCGCCCTCGAGAAGGGCTCCAACACACGGTTCGCCGAGACCACCCAGTGGGCGACCGACGTCATCACCGAAAACGGTTTGCTGCCACAGGGAGTCGGCTACCAGTCGACGCTGCGGGTCCGTCTGATCCATGCGATGGTCCGGCGCCACGTCGCTGCGCTCCCCGACTGGGATTCCGACGCCTGGGGACTGCCCATCAACCAGACCGACATGGCCGCGACGCTCGTCGGGGCACTCGTCTCGCCGAGCCTCGGCGTGGTCATGATGGGACTTGTCAACCGCCCCAGCGAATACGACGCCGTCGCACACCTCACCCGATATGCCGGTTGGTTGCTCGGCGTGCAGGACGAGTTCCTGCCCACCAGCTTTCGCGATGCGCTCCGCGTACTCCACCACACCTCGTATGTCCTCTCGACACCCGACGAGACAACCAAGCAGCTCTCGGTGCCGATGGCCGATGATCCGTTGCAGTGGAACTATTCGAGGTTCCCGAAGTTGCGCCGCAAGATCGCACGATCGCAACATCTTTCGGTCACCAGCGGCTTCCTCGGCCCGGCAGCGATGCGCACGCTCGGACTTCCCTTCGTCCCGCCGTGGTATCCGGTGATCCGGTTCCCGGTGAACATCATCCGCTCAGTGCAGGCACAACGGCCGGGCGGACGTGAGCGGGCCGCGATCCGCGGAGCCGCAGAACAGCAAGAGTTCATGCGCATCATGACCGGCGGCGAGGCGACCATCGGACATTCGGCGAAGAAGATAACCGGGCACTGAATTTCAGCCGATCCCCGAATCGGCCAGCACCACGCGGAAGACGAACGCCGCCTCGGGCCCGAGGACCAGGCCCACGAGTTCGATGAGGGTGAGCACGAAACCACGTCCGTGTCCGGGGCCTTTGGAGTCGTCGAGGTGGTGGGCCAGCTCGTGCAGAACCACGAGTTCTCGTAGCGCCCACCTGCCCTCCGCCGATGACGGGATCGCGATCTCCGCGCTCACCAACCTGTCACCGGTGGCCGTCGTCGACCGTGCGTAGTGCGCCGAACCCTGACCGCGGCGTTCACGTACCGATACCGGCTCGGCGGCACGCGGGAACCGCGACCGCACACTCGGCAGTTCGCGCACGCGCCGCACGTAGTCGCGCACCGCATCGATGGACGCGAATCGCGCCTCGGCGGGCAGGGTGAGTTCGGTCCCGGCCAGTTGTACGGTGCGCGACGACGACGCGGTGTCGAAGAGCCGGAAGACGAGACGCTCGGCGTCGTAGTACCGAGCACGCCCGGTGTCACGCGGACTCACGGCATCACCAATGATGATGAGGGTCCGCTGTACCCGAGGGGAGTCTTCATGCGCCGTCCCGACCTGCACGCGATCGGCGAACGTGTGCTGCGAATGCCCGGCGCGACGCTGAGCCTGCGCATCCTCACCGACATCGCGCGCGGCGACGTCACCGACCGCGCGATGACCCTCGCCGCCCAGGCGTTCACCTCGATCCTGCCCATCGTCATCCTGCTGCTCACCCTTCCGGGGAGCGACGTCGTCGACGATGCGTTGAGCGGACTCGGCATCCCGGTGAGCAGGCTCGACCACACCTCGGTGGACAATCCGCAGTCCTTCGCCACCTTCGGGGTCATCGGCGCACTCATGACCATCGCCGGCGCCACCTCCCTGTCACGTGCACTCGGCCGAATGTATGTCGCGATCTGGGGCGTCACCAAACTGCAGTGGCGCGCCTTCTGGCGTTGGGTGATCGTGCTGTTCCTCATCCCCACCGCGGTCACTGCTCAGGGGTTGTCGACCGGCCTCCACGCCGAGACGCTCTTCGGCATCCACCTCGGCGGCAGCGGTCTGCTCGGCATCGTGCTGATCTTCGGAGTGACGGTGGCGATCTGGTCGGCAACCTTCACCGCGATCCCGCAACTGTTGGTGTCCACGCAGGTGCCGCTGCGGCTTCTCGCGCTCAACGGTGTGGGTACGGGTCTGCTGATCACGGCGCTGCTGGCCGGGAGCCGAATCGCCCTGCCCACGCTGGCGTCGGGCACGATCCGCTACTTCGGCACTCTCGGCGTCGTTTTCGTCGCGATCAGCTGGCTGTTCGTGTTCGCCGCGATCCTGGTGGTCACCGCCATCGTCGTGCATGGCGTGGCCACCGACCCCGGACGGGTCGGCACTTGGGTGCGGCGCTGGGCCGGGACCCCCACTCCGTTCACGCCGACCCCGTCAGTCGCCTGGTACGACCGAACCGACTGAGCCCAGCGACCGACCGCTGTTCACGCCTCGAGAGCGCCTCGCGCGCCGCCGAACTCGCGGTCGGCACCGATCTTGGCCCGACGTCCCGCCCGGTCCCCTGCCTGTCGGGCGGCCTCCGAGTAGCCGGCCGACGCACTCGACGGTCGCCACGTGCCGCGCGCGGTGGACTCGGTCTTGTAGAAATCGGTGACCTCGAGTTCCTTGTTGCGCAGAGCCAGCGCCGTCGAACGTTCGGCTTCACCGGACTTTTGTTCGGCGTCGAGTGCTTCTTCGCGGGCAGCATCGCGGGCCTCGCTGAGACGTTTGCCGATGCGTTCGGCGAAGGCCGACTGGAAGTTGAGGCGCGCGGTGATCGGCGACAGCGGCTTCTCCTCGATCACCCGGCGCGCCTGCCAGCCGCTGCCCTTCGTGACGACGCGCGCGAAGGTCTCCCCCTTGTACGCCCCCGACCGCAGGTAGGCATCGCTGGCGGCGACCATCTGGATGATCAGCGACGTGTACAGCGCCTCGCAGGCGTCGATGTCGGCCTCGTAGCCGTAGGCGAGGACGAAAGTCGAGTTGCTGGCGACGTCTACTGTCACGTCGTTCGCCATGGTGATCGCCACGAACAGTTGCACGTAGGTGCGCAGGCCACGCTTGCCCGGCTCGCCGATCTTGATCTGCCGGGAGATCGGGGTGACCTTCCTGCGCGCGGCCGGATCGTGCGCGCGGGCCACGGCGAGATCGATCGACGACGCCGTGGCGAGGCGCTGTGCGGCCTGCATGAACGTCTCGGCCTCATGCTCGTTGTCGGTGTTCTCCGCCTGTCGCAGGAGGGCGGAGATCCGGGTGAGCAGCTTGTCGTCGCGCATGTAGTTCAGACTATCGGCGCGCCCGATCGGTTCCATCGGACCGCGGACGAGCCGGGAAGGCCAGGTCGGAGACCCCTCAGCTCTCGGGCGACCAGCGGGCGACGTCGTCCTTGCCCACGGGCCGCTCCTGGGTGGCACGCTGCGTCATCCGGAGGTTGTTCCCGAACGGGTCGCGGAAGGCGCAGTCGATCCCGTACGGCTGTTCCTCGGGGTCCTGGGTTAACTCGACGCCCTTCGCGACGAGGGCAGCGTGCGTACCCCGGCAGTCGTCGGTCGAGAAGATCGTGACCGGCATCGCGCCCTGCGTGACCAGTTCGCGGACCTTGGCCACAGCGTCGTCGGAAAGCGATGGAGGCCCGGGCCTCTCGAGGAGGATGAGACGGTCCGGCTGCCCGGGTGGTGCGACCGTCAGCCACCGCATGAATCCCATGTCGACGTCGGTGTCGACGGTGAACCCGAGCTCGCCGACGTAGAATTCGAGCGCCGCGTCCTGGTCGAGGACGTAGATGGAGTGGATGGCAATTCCGGTGATCATGAGCCCGACGATACGACTGCGGCGCCGACGGGCGCTTCCCCGGAATTGCTCGACGCCGGGAGCGAAGCGAGCGGGTCGAATTCACGCGGCTCGGTCGGCCCGGTCGGTATCGTCCAGCGCCGCACGAAGCGTCCCGGCACAGGCACCGGGGAGACGTGCCGACGGTAGCCGGACGGGCTGCAGCCGATGATCGTGGTGAAGGTCCGGCCGAAGGTGCAGTGTGACTCGCGGTCAGCGCTTCTCGCAGGCGATGCCGTCGTTGTCGCGATCGCTCTCGTCGTTGGCGTCGTAAAGGGCCTGGTCGACGGTGAAGTTCGTGACCGGGGTGCTCGTTGTCGAGTCGACGGCGCCCGGCTGTCCGACACCGTGTGGGTAGTCGGCGTTGAGCGCCTTGCAGTTGGCGTAGTCGGTCGCAGCCGAGGCGGGTGCCGCCGCCATCAGCGGTGCGATCGCCATCGACGCCGCAGCGACAAACCCCAGAACCGTCTTGCGCGAACCACTCATCGTCGAACCTTCTCTCACACCGATGTGACCAGGTGAAACTACCCCGACGTGGCGTCGACATCCGCATCCTGGAGTGAGATTGGTCCGCCTGAGGGACAGTGACTCGAGGACGATCGCCGCCTCCGAAGGCCAGCGCTGAACGGAATCAGCGAATCATTGCCGGAAGTGACGATCGTGCCCTACAACCCGAATCGCGACTGCATTGCGCGCAGCGTCTCCGCCGATGCGAGCAGGCCCGCCTCCTCGTCCGACGACAGCGGCACCTCGAGGCGCGTCTGCGCACCTCCGCGGTCGACGACGGTCGGCAGGGACAGGCATACATCCTCGAGTCCGGAGAAGCCGGAGGCGACCGTCGAGACCGGCAGGACACGATGCTCGTCGTTCAGAACGGCTTCGACAATCCGCGTGGCAGCGAGGCCGATGGCGTAGTTGGTGGCACCCTTGCCCTCGATGATCGCGTAGGCCGCATGCACGACCTCGTTCCGGATACGTTCGCGCGCAACGGCATCCATCTCCGGACGTCCAGGCAGCGGCTTCCACGACGTCAGTGGCACCCCGCCGATCGTCGCCGACGACCACAACGGGATCTCACTGTCCCCGTGTTCGCCGACGATATAGGAATGCACACTCTGGACCGCCACCCCACAGTGCTGCGCGATGAGGAACCGCAGCCGCGACGAGTCGAGAACGGTTCCGGAACCGAACAGCTGATTCGACGGCAGACCGGTGATCCGCTGCGCGGCATAGGTGACGACGTCGACCGGGTTGGTCACCATGAGATAGATCGCATAGGGCGCGACCTCGAGCACACCGGGCAGGATCGATCGGGTCAAACCGATTGTGGCCTCGGCCAATTCGAGACGCGACTGTCCCGGCTTCTGTTTGGCTCCGGCGGTGAACACGACGACGTCGGCGTCGGCGCACACCGACACGTCGTCGGATCCGAGGATGTCGGCACGGGGCACGAACTCCAGCCCGTGCGAGAGGTCGAGAACTTCGGCGGTGACCTTCGGCGCCTTGATGTCCAGGAGGGCGACGGTCCGCGCCACTCCCCGGATCAGTGCCGAGTAGGCGATCGCGGTGCCCACCGCGCCCGCGCCGATGATGGCAAGTTTCGTGGGTCGTCCGTCCATCGGATCACCGTCCGCCTCGGTTCGATTCGCGACTGTTGCGCGGCACTGTCGGCACCCAGCGTAAGACCTCCCGACGTCGCGCGCCCGGTTCGGCCAACCGGGCGATGGCGCAATCTCCACGAGAGTGTTGCTAGCCTCACCTCCAGAGAGCGGTCGCACCTGCACACGCGGGTGCCAGGGAACCTGGTGCGAATCCAGGACTGGCGCGCAGCGGTATGGGGGACGGACCCGACAGCAAGCCACTGGGGCAACCCGGGAAGGCGTCGGGTTCGGATGAACCCGAGTCCGAATACCTGCCGTTCTCGTCGAGTCCACCCGGCATCTCGCGCACAGATGCCCAGACCGAAGGCAGTTCCACACGTGTCCCGTCCTCCCGACGGCACGACGATGATCGCCACCGACACGTCGGTACGGCGACTTCCGTCGTTGCCTCTTGCCCTGATTCTTCTCGCGCTCACGCTGGTGAGCGTCGCGGTCGCCACTGCTTTCGGCGCCGAGACGATCCCCATCGGTGACGTCTGGCGAACCGTCGCCGGACGCCTGCAAGGCGATGATCTCGACGCCGCCCACGCCGTGATCATCTGGGATCTCCGATTACCGCGTTCGATACTCGCGGCGATCGTCGGCGCAGGCCTGGCCCTCGCCGGCGCCGTCATGCAGGCCCTGGTCCGCAACCCACTCGCCGAGCCGTACCTGCTGGGCGTGTCGGCCGGCGCCGCGGTCGGCGCGACGGCGGTCATCACTCTCGGATCGTTTGCTGCGCTGGGTGTCTGGGCGCTGTCCGGCGGCGCGCTGATCGGCGCGCTCGCGGCCTCGGTCACGGTCTATGCCGTAGCCCGGGCGCAGGGCGGACTGACTGCCCTGCGCCTGATCCTCTCCGGAGTGGTGCTGTCGTCGGCGTTCATGGCGATGTCTTCCCTTCTGGTCTTCACCGCTGCCGACCCGCACGCCGCCGACAACGTGATGTTCTGGATGCTGGGCAGCGTCGCCGGCGCGACCTGGGCCAAAGTACAGATCGCGGGGGTCGTCGTCGTGGTCACGGTGTTCGGCATGCTCGCGATCCACTCCTGGCTCGACGCCTACGCAGCCGGGACCGACACCGCGACGTCCCTCGGGGTTCCCGTGCGCGCCATGCGAAACGCGTTGTTCGCGGTCCAGGGAATCCTGGTCGGCGTCCTGGTCGCGGTCGCGGGCGGGATCGGGTTCGTCGGCTTGATCGTTCCCCACGCTGCACGCCTGCTGGTGGGTGCGACGCACCGGGCGATGATTCCCGTCGCGGTCTGCGGCGGCGCGCTGTTCCTGGTGTGGGTCGATGTCATCTCGCGAGTGGCCGCGGCGCCGCGCGAGATGCCGTTGGGCATCGTGACCGGACTCATCGGCGCACCGATCTTCCTGTTCCTGATGGGACGCCGTCAGTACGTGTTCGGCGGCGGATCCTGATGCCCGCCGACTCACGCTCGATGTCGTTGCGCGCGACGGGCCTCAGCTGTCGTCGCGGCGCCCGTACGATCCTGCGCGGGGTGGACCTCGACGTCCCGGCCGGAACCCGGCTCGCCATCGTCGGCCCCAACGGGACGGGCAAGAGCACGTTGCTCCGAACCCTGTGCGGTCTCGAACAACCGTCGTCCGGGCGTATCCGACTGGCCGACGACGATCTCGGTCGCCTTCCGGCGCGGCGTCGCGCGTTGTCGATCGCCGTCGTCGGTCAGGATGAACACCCGTCGGCCGAACTCACGGTCGCAGAAGCCGTGGGGCTGGGACGCACGCCGTACCGATCTGCATGGGCGACGCGCAATTCCGACGACGACGAGATCATCCGGTCGGCCCTGGCGCAGGTCGGACTGGGCGGCTGGGAGCACCGCTCGTGCACGCAGCTGTCCGGCGGCGAGCGGCACCGGGTCGTCCTCGCACGCGCGATCGCACAGCAGACCCCGATTCTCGTGCTCGACGAGCCGACGAACCACCTCGACGCGGCCTGGCGGCTGCGGCTGATGCAGATCCTCGACGACCTCGAGGCGACGGTCATCGCCGCCATGCACGACCTCGACCTCGTCCTCCGCCATTTCGACGCCGTCGCGGTTGTCTCCGACGGCGGCATCACCGCACACGGCCCGCCGGTCGAGGTGCTGACCCCCGATCTGCTGGCGTCGGTCTTCGACGTGTCCGGCACCGTCGTGCCGCATCCCGCGACCGGCCTCGCGCATCTCCTCCTCGACTCCCCCACCTCACCTGCACCGCAGGCCTACACCACCAAGGAAAATTGATGAGACACACCATCACCCGATCCGCCGCGCTCGCTCTCGTCCTAGGCACCGCGGCGGGTTGCGGCGCCGACTCCGGCGTCGCCGCTACCGACAGCGTCACCGTCACCAACTGCGGCGCCGAGGTCACCTTCGACCAGCCCCTCGATCGCCTGTTCGTCAACGACGGCGGGATGATCGCGATCGCGCTCGCGACGGGTGCACGCGACAAAATGGTCGCGGTCAGCTCACTCGCCCGTGACAAGGACGTCCTCCGGCTCGAATACGGGCCGCAGGTCGACACCCTGAACGAGGTCGCCACCGAACAGCCGACGCTCGAGAACATCGTCGGCGCCAAACCCGAGGTCCTCTACGCCGGCTACAACTACGGCATGAGTGAATCCCGCGGGATCACTCCCGAGATCCTGGCCTCCCACGGGATCGACGTCTACCAGCTGTCCGAGGCCTGCCGTCAGGTCGACGGACAGGCACAGCGCGGCACGATGGACCCCTGGGTCGCGCTCGACACCGACCTGCGCAACATCGGCACCATCACCGGCCATCCCGAGCAAGGTGCGGCGGTCGCCGACGACATCTCCGGTCGCCTCGAGAAGCTCCGTGCTGCACCGAAACCGGCGACCAAGCCGACGGTCTTCGTGTTCGACAGCGTCTCCGATTCCATCTTCTCGTCGGGCTCCTTCGGTGGTCCGCAGGGCATCATCGACGCGGCGGGCGCCCGCAACGCGACCGAAGACGTCAAGGACACCTGGACCGCGGTCAGCTGGGAACGGATCACCACCGCCGACCCGGATCTGATCGTGTTCGTCGACTACCCCGGGCAGTCGGTGGAACAGAAGATCGACGCCCTGCGCACCAATCCGGCCAGTCGCCACCTGAAAGCGGTACGTGAGAACCGGTTCGTGAATCTCCCCTACGCGATGTGGGTCTCGAGCCCGCTCAACATCGACGCGGCCGAGATCCTGCGCGCAGTCCTCGAAAAGCACGATCTCGCACCGGAGTCCGGCATCACCTCGGCGTTGGACGTCAAGCAGTTGCGCCTGGGCGGCAACAACTGGCTGGACTGAGGCCTCGGACCGCCACGGTCAGCCGACGTAGGCGTCCGCATAGTCGGCACTCGGCACGATGGGTGTGATGACGTCCAACAACACCCCATCGGGCGCCTCGACGATGAAGTGGCGCTGACCGAAGCCCTCGTTGCGCAGCGCACGAACCGGTTCGACCCCGGCATCGACCATGCGGGCGTGGACCGCGTCGACGTCGTCGACCTCGAGATTCACGATGACGCCGCGGGGCGTCGCCCGGAATCCCTCCGGAATCGTCGGATGAGCGGCGTCGACGAGGGCCAGTTCGAAGGCACCGAGCCGCAGGCTGATGTACCAGTCGGCCTCGAAGGTGGTCTGGAACCCGATGTGGGTGCGGTAGAAGTCGGCCGCGGATACGACGTCGCCGGACATGAGGACGGGATAGAAACTGGTGGCGTTCATGTTCTGCCCTTTACGTACGATGAGTATGTAACGCCTGTAAATATACATACGCTCCGTACGTAAAGGAAGCCCCACATGCCCCGTGCCTCTGCGGCTACCGCCGCGGCCACTTCCCGCCACATCCGCGAGATCGCGACCGAGTTGTTCGGCACCCGCGGATTCGGCGGCGTCTCGCTCGACGACGTCGCCGAATCCGCCGGCGTCACCCGCGGCGCGGTGTATCACCACTACCGCAGCAAGGCAGGACTTTTCGGGGCCGTCGCGGCGGACCTCCAAGCCGCGGTCGCCGCCTCCGTCGTCGAAGCCGCCGAAGCCGCAGGCGACGACCCGCGGACACAGCTGCGGGCCGGATGCCACGGCTTCCTGGACGCGATCACCGCCGAGCCATCGGTCCGAGTACTCCTCGTCGACGGGCCGGCAGTGTTCGGGTGGGACAAGTGGCGGCAGATGGACGCCGAGAACTCCGCCGTCCACCTGCGGGAGGCCCTCGCGTCGGTCGGCACCGACCCCGATCTTCTCGATCCCCTCACCGCCCAACTGTCGGGCGCGATGAACGAGGCCGCGCTGTGGCTGGCGCAGTCGTCGAACCCGGATGCTCCCGAGCGTGCGCATCGCGCACTCGACCTGCTCGTCGACACCGTGCTCGGCTGAGCCGGACGCGATGGGCGCCGCCGATCAGGGCGCGGCGAGGGTAGCCCCGCCACGGGGCGCCGGGCCGTCACCCGTCGGAGGACGGGGAAAAGTCCTGAGTGTCACCACTGGGAGCCGTCGAGGCGGTCGCGCTGCGGCCTACAAAGACCCGAGCAGCTCCGGCAGGGTCTCGTCGATCGTGCCGGTGTGGAAGTCCGCGCTTCGGTACCAGTCGGTCGCCAGCACCGCGTCGAGGAAACCGAGCGTGGTGATCGGTCCGTCCCAGTGGGTCTCGCCGACGGCCCGGGCTGCGCGGGCGATCGCCTGCTCCCGGTCGGCGCCGGCGACCACGATCTTGGCGACCATCGAGTCGTAGTGCGGCTGGATCACCGACCCGGACACCACCCCGGTGTCGACGCGCACACCCGGTCCGGCCGGGAAGGTGCACCCCGCAACGGTTCCCGGTGACCCGAAGAAGTGGAACCTCGGGTTCTCGGCGTTGAGACGGAGCTCGATGACCGCGCCGCGGGCGACGATCTCGTCCTGCTTGACGCCGATCGGATCGCCGAAGGCGATCCGCAACTGCTCGGCCACCAGGTCGACACCCGTGAGTTCCTCGGTCACACCGTGTTCCACCTGGATGCGGGTGTTCATCTCGATGAAGTAGTACTCACCTGCCGGGTCCACCAGGAACTCGACGGTGCCCGCCGAGGTGTAACCGACCTCGGCGGCCAGCGCGACGGCCGACGCGTGCATCGCCGCGGCGACCTCGCGATCGAGTGTCGGAGCGGGAGCCTCCTCGACGACCTTCTGCCGACGACGCTGTAGCGAGCACTCACGCTCGAAGAGATGCACCACGTTGCCGTGCGAGTCACCGAGGACCTGCACCTCGACGTGGCGCACCCGCGGCAGTGAACGCTCGAGGTAGAGGCCATCGTCGCCGAAGGCACCCATCACCTCGCGCCGGGCCTCGGCGAACTGTTCGACGAGTTCGTCGGGACCGGCCGCAGCGCGGATTCCCTTGCCGCCACCCCCGGCTCGCGCCTTGACGAGGACCGGATACCCGACCTCGTCCGCCGCGCGGAGCGCGGCATCGGCATCGGCGAGCAGGTCGCTGCCCGGGACGACCGGGACACCGGCCGCCCGGGCCGTGCGTCGAGCCGTCTCCTTGTCACCCATCATCGAGATGACCTGCGGTGACGGACCCACCCACCGGAGTCCGGCGTCGATCACGGCCTGCGCGAACTCGGCGTTCTCCGAGAGGAATCCGTAGCCCGGGTGGATTGCCTCGGCACCCGTCTGCGCCGCCGCCTCGAGAATCGCCTCGACCCGCAGATAGCTGTCGGACGCGGCCGCCGGCCCGATCTCGACGGCCTCGTCGGCCAGGCGGACGTGCAGGCTGTCGGCATCCACGTCGGAGTGGACCGCGATGGCGGTCCAGCCCAGGTCGTGGCAGGCGCGGATGATGCGGACGGCGATCTCACCGCGGTTGGCGATGAGAACCCGCCGCGACGGTGCGCCGGTCACCGCAGACATCAGGAACCCTCGAAGGTGGCGATGACCTGCCCGGCGTCGACCTGCGCCCCGTTGTCCACCGCGTATCCGGTGAACACCCCGGCGACCTCGGCCTCGATGGGCGCGAACATCTTCATCACCTCGACGACGCCGATCTGCTGTCCGACCTCGACGGTGTCGCCGGGCTTGCAGAACGGTTCGCTGTCGGGATCGGGCCGGTGCCAGAACAATCCGGGGGTGGGGCTCAACATCTCGGTCATGTGCGTACTCCTTCGGTCGGGGGCAGCGTCACGCGATGGCGGCGACGGCGTTGTGGATGTGTTCGGTGCGTTCGTGGCGGAGCTTGAGGGCCGTATCGATGTCGACGGCGGTGAACTTCACCCGGTCGGGAGCCTTGGCCTGCGCGAGGAGGTCGAGGTCGGCCGAGATCACCGTCCCAAGGGTGACGAATCCACCACCGGTCACGGCATCGCGCAGAAGACAGATGGGTTCCGATCCGTTCGGCACCTGGATCGAGCCGAGCGGATAACCCAGCGAGACGACGTTGCTCGGGTTGTCCCCGGCCCCGAACGGCGCCTCCCGTTCGACGAACTCGAGGGGCTCGCCGACGAATCGGTAACCCGTCCGGTTCGACTCCGGCGACAACTGGTACTCGCGTTCGGTGAAGGCCTGCAACGATTCCGGGGTGAATCGATAGGCAGCCAGCCCCAGGACGATACGCGCTTCGATCGACGACGAGGGAGTCGGCCGGTGACGGACCGGGAGCCTTCGCCCCTCCTCGACGGCGCGCGTACGCCGCCCGATGGGCAGGACGTCCTTCGCGCGCAGGGCACGTCCCTCGAAACCGCCGATGCCCGAGAGCATGTAGGTGGATCGGCTGCCCATCACGACCGGCACATCGATGCCCCCGGCGAACGCGATGTAGGCACGGGCACCGCTTCGAAGGGCGCCGAGCTTGAGTTCGGAACCGGCCGGAAGCCATACCGCAGTCCACGACGGGTGCACCACGCCGTCGATGATCAGGTCGACGTCCGCTCCGGTGACCGCCACGATGCAACCGGTGTCGGAGACGAGAGTGGGTCCCATCAGCGCGGCCTCGAGTGTCGCCGCGTCCGGACCGTTACCCACCAGGGCGTTTGCGACGCGGTGCGCGAACTGGTCCAATGCCCCGGCCGGCGGCATCGCCAGCGTGAGCTTGCCGGGACGACCCAGGTCCTGGACGGTGGTCTGCAGTCCGGGCTTGATGATCGTGATCATCGCAGTTCTCCTACCAGGGAACGGGTGTAACCGAGCGGGTCGGCGGTGAACGCCTGGAGGTCGAATTCGATGGCGGCACGGTTGATCTCGTAGGTGCCCGCTTCGAACGCGGTGACGACCTCGTCGTATCCCGACTCGTCGACCGGCGTGAACTTGACCAGCGTCGGTGCCGGCAACAGCACCGGCGACTCGGTGAATCCGGGACGCGTCATAGACAGGTCGACGACCGGCAGTGCCGACCGTCCGAGAAGCTGGAACCCGCCCGGGGACTCGACCGGGTAGATGTTCATCTGGTTTCCGCCGTGCCCGACCGCGCGCGCCGGCGTCTGGGTCCGCGGACTCAGGTATTTGGGAACCTGGATCTGCATCTCCTGCGGTACCAACTGCACGCACTCGGCGTTGCCGGGGATGAAGTTGTTGAAGGTCGCGATGAACGGATTCGCCGAGTGCGCCGCGATCAGTTCGTCGGCGGAGTCGAAACCGTTGACCCGCGCGGTGAATTCGACATCGGTCTCCTCCGGCGACGGGTGCCGGTCACGAAAGCGTGCGGTCACCTCGTTGGTCCAGGGATCGTCGTAGAAGACCGGGATCTCGACGATCGAGGTCGCGATCGGCGGCGCGGACCGGCCACCACCGGCGACCGCCACCTTCTGATGCGCGGCGATGAGGGTCGGGATGAGGTCCCGCGGGTCGAGGTCCTCGGGCCGCACGCGGATCATGTAGCTGACGTGCGCCGGGACGATGTCTACGACACCGTCGATATCGAGCGACACGATCGCGGCCACGATCGACTGAACCTGCAGCGCCACGCCGAGATCCATGGCCTCGGAGAGCTCGACGAAGACGAACTCGTCGCCGCCGAAGCTGAGTCGTGCGCCGCCGGGGAGGGCGAAGTACTGGGGTGTCAGGGTCGGGCTGGTCATGCCGACCGCCCAGCCCGACGCTCGACCGGGCGCACCGCGACGCCTTCGGCCTCGAGTCGACGACGAACCGCAGCGGCGACTGCGACGGCGTTCGGGCGATCACCGTGGATGCAGATCGACGTCACCGGCATGGCGATCGTCGCGCCGCTGACGGTGTCGACGGACCCGTGCGCCATCTGGAGCGCGCGTGCCGCGACCGCTTCCGGATCCTTCTCCGCCGGAACGGGTTCGATGACATTGAAACCGTTGTCGTCGAAGTCCAGGTCGGCGGCGTTCTCCGGGGTCACCGGAAGGCCGGCCCGCACCACTGCGTCCATGGCGGGACCCGGCGACATGACCAGCGGAATCCCGGTCTGCACACTCTGGATCGCGCGAGCCATGGCGACGGCGAGCTCCGCGTCACGCACGGTCGTGCCCATCAGCGAACCGTGTGGCTTCACGTGGGACAGCGTCACCCCCTCGTCCGCGGCGATCGCCGCGAGCGCACCCACCTGGTACAGCACGTAGTCGACGGTGTCGGTCAGCTTCGCCGGGATCGCCCGACGACCGAAACCCAGCAGGTCCGGGTAACCGGGATGTGCGCCGATCGCGCAGTCGGCGTCGCGCGCGCCCACCACGGCCTTGCGCATGTTGACCGGGTCGCCGGCATGATAGCCGCAGGCGATGTTGACCGTCGAGACGACAGCGAACAGCTCCTCGTCGTTCCCGAGCTTCCACCGACCGAAGCTCTCCCCGGCGTCGGCATTGAGATCGATCGACAGTGTCATCACGGGTTCCTATCTGGGTGTCGTACAGGGGGTTGTGGAGTTTCTCGTTTGTTCGGGTGTGGGCCGTCGACAGGGGGCCATCGACGGCCCACACCCCGGCCGCGTGGGCCGTCGAGCACGCCGGGGACGGAGGCCCCAGGGGGGGTCGGAACCCCCGCCACCCGGCGTGCAGGTCCTACTTCTGGACGCAGCCGTTCAGACCCTTGGGGGTCTGGCCGACCTCGACCGGTCCGGGGGTCCAGCCCTCGTCGCAGGCGCCGCGGGTGTAGATGCGACGGCTCTCCGGCTGGGCGAACTCGTTCATGTCCGGCAGCGGCTGCACGGTCGGGAACGGGTCACCGGTCCGAGCGGCGTCGATCGTGGCCTCCGGCAACAGGTCCTGGTTGAAGATGATGGTGACGAAGCTGTCGTCGACGCCCTTGAAGTAGTTGCAGCCGTCCTCGAAGGTGGTGCCCGGGCATTCCTTCGCGGTCTCGGTGGTGGTCCACGGCATCGGCATCTCGATGTTGTTCGGCACGCCCTCGGCGCCGTTCTCGAGGATGTGGAGGCCGACCTTCATGGCCACGGCGCCCTGTGCGGGTGCCGAACCGGAGGCGACGCCGGGCCAGCCCGCGCCGAGTTCCTTCACGAAGTAGTTGCTCGACTCACCGGTGACCGGGACACGCTTGCCTGCGGCCTGCAGTGCCTTCACCACGCCTGCCTCGCCGTCCTGCGACCACACACCGTCGACGTCGGGATGCGCGGCGAGCGCCTTGGCCGTCTGCTGCTGGCTGACCGAGGAGTTCCAGTCGCCGTGGTATTCGGAGATGACCTGGATGCCCGGGTACCGGTCGAACACGGCCTTGGCGGTCTCGTAGTGCACGGTATCGGTGGCGGTGCCGGCGACGCCGCGGTTCATGAAGATCTTGCCCTTGCCGTCGAGCAGGTCGACGAGCGCCTCGGCGGTCTGGGCACCGAAGAACGGCTTGGTCTTGTCATCGACGCGGGGGCCGGTAATGAACGCGACGTTGTAGGCGCACGGGGCGTTGACCGTGGAGTCGTAGAAGACGAAGGTCACACCCTGGGCGCAGCCCTGTGCGACAACCGGATCCAGCGCAGTGGGCGACAGCGGGTAGGACACGATGAGCTTGGCGCCCGAGGAGATCATCGACTGGATGTCGGAGATCTGCTTCTGGACGTCGGTCCCCGAGATCTGCTTCTGGACCGTGTACTTCTCGGCGTACTCCGGCGAGGTCGCGACGGCCATCGCCAGGTTGGCCGCCTCGTCCTGCCAGTTGTTTCCGCTGTAGGAGAGGTTCAGGAAGACCTTCTCCTTGCCACCGTCGTCGCCGCCGCCACAGGCAGCGACGCCGAAGCACGTCAGCGCAGCCACGGCGGCAGCTGCCACCTTCCGCATGTGCAACTTCATCGTTCTTCTTTCTCTCGATGTGTCATTCGTTTGTTCTCGCTCCGTGAGGTGCGAGGAGAGACGCAGCCGCCGCTCCCTGAGGTGTGAGGAGCGATAGCGACGAGCCACGAAGGGCCGCCCAGTCGAAAACCTCTCAGCGCCGACCGGATTGGAAGACCCGGTTTCCGAGCAGAGCGGCGATGATGATCAGGCCGTAGAGCACCTGCTTCCATCCCTCGGCGAGTCCCGCGGCGCTGATGTCGGTGCCCAGCAACGTGATCAGGATCGCGCCGCCGACGGTGCCGATGAACGCCCCCGCGCCGCCGCGGATCGACGATCCGCCGACGACGACCGCCGTGATGCTCGGCAGCAGCCAGTTGTTGCCGATACTCAGGTCGGCGCCCGAGGAGTAACCGAGCAGCGCGATACCGGCGAGACCGTATGCGATGGCCGCCACCGCGTAGGTCATCACGTAGGTGCTGATCACCGGGATGCCCGACAGCTTTGCGGCGGTGGGACTTCCGCCGACCGCGAAGGCCCGGCGGCCGAGCACCGAACGGTGCTGGATCGCCCAGCCGAGCAGGCAGACGACCAGGAGCATCCAGATGGGCGTGCTGATGCCGAGGATCGACGAGTTGCCGAACCACGACGACAGCTGGGACGGGGACTGCTGCGCGGGAGCACCGCGACTCACTCCGAGCAACAGCGCTGCGACGATCGAGCCCGTCGCGAGGGTCACGATGAAGGCGGGGAATCCCGCCTTGCCGACCAGCAGGCCGTTGACCACGCCGACCACGGCACAGCCCAGCAGGGTGAGCAGGATCGCCAACGGGAGCGGCATCCCGTCGGAGGCAAGCCTTCCGGTGAGATAGGCCCCCAGGGTGACGATGGTGGCGAGCGAGAGGTCGATGCCACCGGTGAGGATCACCAGACCCTGGCCGAAGGCGACCAGGACGAGGAACAGGCTCAGGACGAGCGTGCCGTCGACCAGCGACCAGGACGGGAAGTTCTCACTGGCCAGGCGGGACAACGGGATCGCCGCGAGCAGCAGCACCCACACGATGGCGGTCTGGCTGCGCAGACGCTCCTTGACGGGCGAACCCGCGTTCGCGATCGTTGCGACCATCAGCTCCGCACCTCCTTTCGGGTGCCGGTGCCGGTGAGGGCGGGCTCGGCCGCGTCCTCGGTCACCGGATCTGATTCGACGGTCGTCCCGGTCTGGGATGCCTCTGGTCCGACCGATAGCGGTCGTCGGCGCGTGGTCAGGAAGCGGGCCGTCAGCGGGATCGCGAGAGCCAGGATGATGACGATTCCCTGGCACGCGCCGACCCAGAAGTCCTCGACACCGAGGCCGAAGAGCACCTTCGGGATGGCCATGAGGGTCGCGGCTCCGAACATCGCGGCGATGACGCTGCCGCGGCCGCCCTTGAAACTGACCAGGCCCAGCGCCATGGCGGCGAACGCGGTCAGCTGGAACGGCGTTCCCGCCGCGGGGTTTCCGGTCGCAGTCGTACCCGCGAGCATCGCACCGGCGAGGCCGTACAGGAGACCGGCCAGGACCCAGGCGCTGAACTCGGCCGCGCGCACCGGCACACCCGACAGTCGCGTGGCCTCACGATCGCCGCCGAGGGCGACGACGGCGATTCCGGTTCGAGTGTTGCGGAAGACCAGCCACCCGATCGCGACCACGAGGAGGATGATAAGCGACATCGGGATGGCGCCGCCCACGCTCTTCTGGACGAACATCGTGAATTCGGTGGGGATGGTGCCGCCCGGCGCGGGCAGGACGACCAGCGCGAGACCGGTGAGCACGATGTGGACACCGAGGCTGACCGCGAGTGACTGCAAACCGAAGAACACGACGAGCAGCCCGTTGATCGCGCCGGACACCATGCCGATGCCCAGGACGAATGCGACGATCAGCCACGGCGACGAGGCCCCCGACATCTGCGTTGCACAGACGACGTTGGTCAACGAGATCACGCCCGCCACCGACAGATCGAAACCGCCGGTGAGCAACACGACGGTGGTGCCGGCGGCGGCGAGCGCCAACGGCGCCACCAGCGCCATGAAGTTCCCGAACGAATAACTGGTGCCCTCCTGCGGCGACACCATGAGCAGGACGCCGTAGACCACGGCGAAGATCCCCACGGCGGGCAGGGTCACCGACCAGCGGCCCCACAATTGCTTCAGCACATCGGTGTTCATGCCGATTCCTTCTCTGCTCCCGACCCCGAGTCCTTCGACACCGGGTCCTTCCAGGCCAGCGCTGCACTCATGACCGCGGTCTCGCTGATCTCCTCACCCACCAGCTCGCTGACGATGCGTCCACCGGCGACGACGTAGACGCGGTCACACAGGCCGACGAGCTCGGGGATCTCGGTCGAGTACACGAGCACGCCGCGTCCGCGATTGGCGAATTCTCTTGTCATCTCGTAGATCTCGAACTTGGTCGCCGCGTCGACACCGCGCGTGGGATCGAACAGCAGCAGGCAGGCGGGATCACGCGCGACCGCCCGGCCGAAGATGACCTTCTGCTGGTTGCCACCCGAGAGCGTCGAGATCTGCTTGGCGAGCATCGGTTCGGGGAGGTTCACCCGCTGCGCGGCCTCGAGTGCGACCGACTGCTCGCGCGACCGGTTGATGACCGGGCCTGCCGAGAACGCGCCCATGCTCGCAACTGTCAGGTTGAACTCGGAGGTCATCTCGGCGAACAGCGCCTCGGTCTTGCGCTCCTCGGGGACGAGTGAGGTGGAGACCGCGGCGTCGCCACGGTCGACGTCGATCGACCCGCCGAGAGTGCGGACCTGTCCGTGCAGCGCATAGACCAGGTCCTTCTGCCCCTGCCCCTCGAGTCCGGCGAGCCCGACGATCTCGCCGCGGCGCACCGTCAGATCCGCTTGGCGCAGACGGTCGCCTGCGGCAAGCTGTGTCACCGTCACGACGTTCTCGGCCGACTCCGCCCCGGCGTGTCGGGGCGGGAAGCTCTGCTCGAAGGATCGGCCGATCATCATCTCCACGAGTTCGGTCTCGTTGACCGACCCGCGTTCGAAGGTGCCGACGGTGCGTCCGCTGCGCAGGACGGTCCCCCGGTCGCAGATCTCCTCGATCTCCGGGAGCTTGTGGCTGATGTAGATGACGGCGGTCCCGTCGGCGGCCAGGCGTCGCACCGCGTCGAAGAGCCAATCCGTGTCGGGCAGAGCGCCCGTCGGCTCGTCGAGCACCAGAAGTTTGGGGTCTCGGGCCATCGCGGCGACGATCTCGACGCGCTGCCGGGTGGCGAGGTCGGCGTCGGCGATCAGCAGTGCCGGATCGACGGATTCGAGGCGGAATCGGGCGAGGATCTCGCCGGCCCGTTCACGTATCTTCGTGTGGCTGACGAGCCCCGACCAGCCCCGCGGGAGCTTCGGCCAGCACAGCTTGGTCGCGACGTCGACGTTTCCCGGCGAGCTCAGCTCCTGGTACGCGATGCCGAGGCCGGCGGCGCGCGAGGCCTGCGGACGGCCGAGTTCCAGTGTTGCGCCGTCGATGCTGACGCTGCCCGCGTCCGGCGTGACGACACCGGCAAGCACCTTCATGAGGGTGGACTTCCCTGCACCGTTCTCACCGAGGAGCCCGTGCACCTCCCCCTGCGCGAGGGAGAGATCGACACCGGCCAGAGCCCGCGTCGCGCCGAAGGACTTCTCGACCCCCTCGATCCTGATGTATCCCATTCGATCCTCACACTCCGTCATGCCGGACAACCCCATTGCTGAACTGTCTTTCTGTTGAACAGTGAAGCAGTGAATGTTTTCTCTCGCGTACTTTTCATGTTTCAGCCGTGTTACGAGTTTTGCCGCCACCTCCCGTGGTCGAGCCCGACTCGCCTCCCCGGGGCTCGCGTTCTACCGCCCCACTGTTGAACAATTCGGTTATCTTAGCGGCATGGATCTCTCAGACTTCGTGACGCTACAACGCACCACGACGCCCCAGCAGGTCGCCGACGGACTCCAGGACATGATCCTCAAGGGCGCATTGCTTCCCGGCGACCGCATCAACGAGAGCACCCTGTCCCGCGACCTCGGGATCTCCCGCAACACGATGCGCGAAGCGGTGCGCCTGCTCGAGGCCACCGGACTCCTCCGGCCCCATCCCCGCCGCGGGATGCAGGTCTGGGATCCGACCGACGAGGAGATCCTGGACCTCTTCGCCGCGCGGTTCCACCTCGAGACCCTCGGCGCCCGTCAGGTCGCCGACGACGTGGACCTCGCCGGGGTGCGGAAGGCGTTCGACGAGTTCGCCGCCGTTCTCTCCAAGCACGATCCCGACCTCATCGTCGAGAAGGACCTCAAGGTCCACCAGTCGGTGGTTGCACTGCTGGACAACGCTTTTCTCGCCTCCGTCTTCGAACAGCTGCTCCGCCAGATCCGCTTCTTCGCGTTCCTGCTCTCGATCGAGGAGCGCGAGTACGAGGACCACGACAAACTGCGCGCCGAACACGAGGCGATCGTGAAGGCCCTCGAATCCCGGAATCCGGAACGCGCCGCCGAGGTCGTCGGCGACACCGTGCTCCTCACTCGCGACGAGGTCCGTGAAGCCATCCGCAAACGCCGGGCCCGGGAGAGTTCCGCGGGTAAGTGAGGCGGCCCGGGTCGCCCAGTGACTACTCGGACCTACTCGGCCGGCGGGATCGCCGCCGGCCGAGCCGAGCCTCTCAGCTGTTCAGAGCACCGCTCGCCGCGGCCAGTTCGGTCAGGAACCGATCGGCATCGGCGGACGAGAAGGCCAGTGGCGGACGGATCTTCAGCACGTTGCCGTCAGGCCCGCTCGCCGAGATCAGCACGCGTCGTTGCCGCAGTTCGTTGACGAGATCGGCTGCCTTCGCGGGGTCCGGACCACCGTCGGCGTCGGAGATCTCCACGCCGAGGAAGTAGCCGATGCCACGCACGTCGGTGACGGAATCGAAGGGCTTCAGGATGTCTTCGATCCCGGCGCGCAGCGCCGCACCGACCGTTCGTGCGCGGTCCTGCAGGCCCTCGGACTCGATCACGTCGAGCACCGCGTTCGCGGCCGCGATCGGCACCGAACTCCCGCCGAATGTGTTGAAGTAGCGCACGTTGCGGCCGAACTCCTCGGTCACCTCGGCCCGGAAGATGGCAGCCGACACCGGGATTCCGTTGCCCATCGGCTTGCCGATGGTAACGATGTCGGGCACGATGCCGTGACGCTGGAATCCCCACCACGATTCGCCGAGGCGGCCGAAACCGGGCTGCACCTCGTCGGCGACGTACAGTCCACCCGCGCGGTGGACCTCGTCCAGGATCGGCTTGAGGAAACCGGCCGGGTCGGAGAAGACGCCATCACTGGAGAAGATGCCGTCGGCGAAGAATGCCGCGAGGCCGTAGCCGTGGCGTTGTAGATCGGCGATGGCGGAACGGATCTCGTCCCGCATGTAGTCGTCGAGCGAGCCATCGGCCTTCCGCACATCGGGCGCCTTGATGGTCCGGACGTGGGATCCCAGCGGGGAGCCGGTGCCCAGCGACGGCGAGAACGCCGCCACCTCCGAGGTCAGCCCGTGGTAGGCCCCCTCGGTGACGATCACGCCGTGATTCCCGGTGTAGTACCGGGCAACCCGCAGCGCGAGGTCGTTCGCCTCCGACCCGGTGCAGGCGAACGTGACACGGTCGAGCTCGTCCGGAAAGGTCGCGACGAGCCGTTCGGCGTAGGCGACGAGGGATTCCTGAACGTATCGCGTGTTGGTGTTCAGTCGCTGCATCTGCTCGTGGACGGCAGCCACGACATGCGGGTGGCTGTGACCCACGCTCGGCACATTGTTGTAGACGTCGAGGTAGTCGTTGCCGTCGGCGTCGAAGAGGTGAGAACCCTCGCCGCGCACCACCGCGAGCGGCTCGCGGTAGAACAGCCGGTATCCCGGCCCGAGGACGCCTTCTCGGCGTTCGATCAGTTGCCGTGTCCGGGGCTCGACGCGCTCGGCGTCGGCGGGGTCGTAGGCGTTGACCATGACAGGCCTGCTCATCGCTGGTGTGCTCCTTCAGGTGCTTCGGTCTGGGACGGTTGCGGTTTCGTGGCGGCGACGCGGAGGCGGCTGCGCACGCCTTCGGCGTCGTCCTCGTATGCGCGCCGCAGCGACGTCCAGTCGCGGGCGGCGTGGGTGACGAGGTAGGCGTGACGCTCGGGATCGCCCTGAGCGCGCCAGCACACGACCAGCGCTCGGAGGAGAAGCCGGCCGAGTGCGATCTCGCGCAGGATCTCGACATCGGCCTCGCTCAGCGGCCGCGTGCGGAGGTAACCCTCGAGGAACGTCAGCGCGTTCCCCCACGGGTCGGCCTCGTCGACACCGATCAGATTGGCCATGCCCACTGCGACGTCGAAGACGACGCTGGTGCGCACGACGTCACCGAAATCGATGACACCCGTGACGAATCCGGGGTTCCCCGGGTCGACGACCACGTTGTACGGACTGAAGTCACCGTGGATGACCTGCCGTTCGAGGCCCGCCAATCGAGGCACGACGACATCGAGGTAGTCCCCGTAGACACCATCCGCCAGCGCGCGGGACGAATCGTCGTCGACGAAGGTCAACAACTCGGGCACCTTGTGGAAGTTGCCCATGTCCCACAACAGCTTGCGGTCGTCACGCGGATGGGCGAATCCCGCCATGGCGACGGTCAACCGACCCAGCATGGAGCCTGCGAGCGACCAGTGCTCGGCGGTGTGGGCACCATCCTTGAGCAGATTTCCGGGCACATAGCTGAGTACTCGCAGAATCCGCGGATACGGCCGGGTCCCTTCGATGACCACCTCGCGGGCACCGTCGAGGGTGGTGATCACCCGTTGCGCAGGGAGATCGGGACACGTGGTCTCGAGGTGGACCATGGCCGCGGTCTGCAGCTCCACGAGCTGTGGGTCCTCGGTGGCGGGCGAACACTTCACGAGGTAATCGCGGTCGGCGCGCAACCGGAAGGTGTCGTCCTTCTCGGTGGCGACCGGTTCCAGTTCGCCGCGCAGTCCATAGTTCTCGGACAGCAATCGCTCGACGAGCGCGCGGTCGACCGGCACCTGCGGTGCGGCGATCGCGGTCTCGACGAGGACCTGGTCGAAGAAGCTCAGGGTGTCGTCGATCATCGGCTGCGAACCACGTTCACGTAACGCAGGATCAGGTACTCCTCGATGCCCTCGGCGGCTCCTTCACGGCCGAGACCGGAGGCCTTGACCCCGCCGAAAGGCGCTGCGACGTTGGAGATCAGGCCGGTGTTGATGCCGACCATGCCCGCGTCGATCGACCGCGCCACGCGGTTCGCCCGATCCAGGTCGGCGGTGAAGACGTAGGAGGCCAGCCCATAGGAGGTGTCGTTGGCCGCGGCCACCGCCTCCTTCTCGTCGTCGAAGACGCTGACGATCGCCACCGGACCGAAGATCTCCTGGTCACGCAGTGGTGAATCGAGAGGCACACCGGCAACCAGCGTCGCGGGTACGAAGCAGCCGGTGTCGGGAACCGCGCTGCGGGCCAACACCGTTCCGCCCGCGGCAACGGCGGTCTCGACGATCTGGGCGCACTTGGCCTGCGCGCGCGCGTCGATGACCGCGCCCACATCGGCACCCTCGTCGAAGCCGTCGGCCACCGTCAGCGCACCGACCTTCTCGGTGAGCTTCGTGAGGACGGCGTCGGCGATGCCCCGCTGCAGGTAGATCCGGTTGGCCGCGACACACGCCTGTCCGGAGTTGCGGAACTTGGCGAGCATGATCCCCTCGACCGCCCGGTCGACGTCGGCGTCGTCGAAGACCACAAACGGTGCGTCTCCGCCGAGTTCCAGTGAGGTCTTGGCGAAATGTGCCGAGGCCAGTTCGTGCAGATGACGGCCGACACCTGTCGAACCCGTGAAGGAGACCTTCCGGAGACGCGCGTCGGCGAGCAGCGGACCGCTGATCTCGGCCGGCCTGCTGGTGGTGAGCAGCGAGACGACGCCCGCCGGGACGCCGACCTCCAGGAGCACCTGCACCAGGGCATAAGCCGCCAGCGGGGTGAGCTCGGAAGGCTTGATGATCACGGTGTTCCCGGCCGCCAGCGCGGGCGCGACCTTCCGGGCGACCATGGCGAACGGGAAGTTCCACGGCGTGATCAGCAGGCAGGGGCCGACCGGCCGGGACTCGACGACGATGTCGGAGTTTCCGTCCGGCGCCGTCGTGATCCGGCCGCCCAGGCGTACAGCCTCCTCCGCATACCACCGGAGATACTGTGCGCCGTAGGCGACTTCACCCTTGGCCTCCGCCAGGACCTTCCCCGTTTCGGCACAGATGATGACCGCGAGTTCGTCGGCGACCTCGAGAATTCGCGCGTGGGCGGCCATCAAGATGTCCGCGCGTCGGGCCGGACTCGTCGCCGACCAGTCGTCCAGCGCGGCGGTCGCCACGTCGAGCGCAGCCAGAGCATCCGCTTCACCCGCGTCGGCGACGGCCACGATCTCCTCGCCCGTCACCGGCGATCTCACCGCCAGCGTGCGGGCCTCTTCCGGGTCGCGCCAGCTCCCCACATGGATGCCCGTCTCGAGATTCCTGAGCAGCTCACTGCTCGCCCAACCCACCATCTGCGCCTCTCTCCTACTGTTCAACAGTGCAACTGTTAATCGAACAGTACTCCAGAGTCAGGGAATGCGCGCGCCGGACGACAAAGGTCGCCCAAGTGGTGTTGAGGCCGACAGAGTGTGATTTCGCCTCAAGGTGCGTGTTCCAGCCAGCATCTCCCCGGAAGTGGCGATTGTGCGGAACTCCGGTTCAGCGGATGGTGATCGCCAGCCCGGCGACCATGAGCACGACCTGATCCGAGAGTTCTGCTATCCCGGCATTGAGCCGGCCGAGTTCGTCGCGGAACAACCGGCCCGATGCGGTTGCCGGGACGACACCGCTGCCGACCTCGTTGCTGACCGCGATGACCGGCACAGAGCAGGTCCGCCAGGCGTCGAGCAGGTCGTCGACATCCGACCGCACGGCGTCGAGTCCGCCACTGTCCCAGGCATCGTGGCGATCGATCCGAGCGGCCAGCCAGGTGCCGAGACAGTCGACGAGGACCGGGCGACGTGCTGACCTCAGGACGCCCGCGACATCGGCGTCCTCGACCGTCGTCCACGACGCGGGCCGGCGCTCGCGATGGAGTTCGACGCGCCGGTCCCAGTCGGGATCGCCGGTCCGCGGACCTCCCGCGGCAACGTAGACGACGTCATCGACGCCGCCCAGCATCCTTTCGGCGTATCGCGACTTCCCCGACCTCGCGCCGCCGGTGATGAAGGTCCGACGCTGCACGGGTTTGCCCAGGTCGAGTACCTCCCCGTCTCGTCCCGGCCGCGCACCCAGATGCCGGAGCCGCTCGCGTAGCACCGCCACCGACGGATTGTGGTGTCCCAGATGCACGGCGACGACATCGGTGGCGTCGACTATTGCGCCGACCTCGCGCAGCCCCTCGACCATCGTCCCGAAACCGGCCAGCCCCAGATGGCCATCGGAGAGATCCTCGCGATCACCGAAGGTCTCTTCGAGGAAGACCGCGTCGAACCTGACGCCCGCGACCGCCGCGTACCAATCAGACGGCCACACACCGGTATCCGTTGCCCACAGAAGTCTTGTACCGCCGGGGCCGGTGACGTCATAGAGCACCGCGTCACCATCGCGAAAGACCTTGTGCCGGGCAGGGAGTACACGCACGTCGAAATCGCCGGCGGAAACCCGATCACCCGCGACGACCGGCGTGAATCGCACCGCGGCGTCGGGCCCGACCCACGGACGACACTGGTCGAGTGCGTCGGCCGGACCGATCAATTCCAGGTCACCGGCACCCTCGACCCACGACCGGAACAACAACGTCTGCGGTGCAAGATGATCGGCGTGCGCATGGGTGATCAACACCTGCCGCACGTCGGCGAGCGAAACACCCTGGCGGACAGCAGCACCGGGCGCGTCGGAACCGAAGTCGAGCATCAGCGCGCCGTCGACGAGCGCCGCCGTCTGGGCACGGAAGTCGCGCAGGCGCCGCGCATCGGCACATGAAGTGCAGCGGCAGAACGCATTCGGCCAACCGTCGGCGGCTCCGGTGCCGAGCAGCGTGACCTTCATCGTTCGTCGGGCCCCGGATCTCGCACCGGCAGCACCGCCGGGCCGTCACGGCGGTCGAGCACCTCGACCTTCGCGGCGTAGACGTCCCGGAGTCGTTCGGCGGTGAGCACTTCGGCGGGCGGCCCGTCGGCGACGATGCGTCCCCGGTCGAGCAGTACGAGACGTTGTCCGTACTGTGCCGCCGACGTCAGGTCGTGCATCGCAGCGATCACGGTCAGTTCGCTGGCCCGACGCATGGAGTCGACGAGGTCGAGCACCTGCTGCTGATGGCCGATGTCGAGGGCGCTGGTCGGCTCGTCGAGGAGCAACACGCGCGGCTGTTGGGCCAGCGCACGGGCGAGCACCACCCGCTGCAGCTCACCACCCGACAGAGCCGACGCGAAACGGTTGGCGAACTCCTCGAGGTCGAGCCGCTCGATGACATCGTCGACGACCTCACGGTCCGAGCGGGTCTCGCTGCCGAACCGGGTGATGTGCGGGGTGCGGCCGAGGCCGATGAGCTCGCGTACCGACGTGCCCTCCGGGACGATCGGCCGCTGCGGCATCAGCGCCACGGCGCGGGCGATCTCGCGACGGCGCGCACGCCCCGGGTCGACGCCCGCGACATCGACTTGCCCCGTCGAGGCCACCAGCCCGGCGAGGGCATGCAGGAGCGTCGTCTTCCCCGAACCGTTCGGCCCGACGAGCGAAACCCAGGTGCCGGACCCGATCTCGAGGTCGACGTCGTGGAGGACCTCCACTCCCCCACGGGACGCGCAGACACCGCGACAGATGATCGAGGCGGTCATGCGACGCTCCGTCCGCTGCGTCGGAGGACGACGAGGAAGAAGGGTGCACCGATGGCCGCGGTGACCACGCCGATCGGCAACTCCGAAGGCGACATCGCGGTCCGTGCCACCACGTCCGCGAGCACCAGGAAGGCCGCGCCCACCAGCAACGACAACGGCAGCAGCAACCGATGCCCCGGGCCGACGAGGAGCCGCACCGCGTGCGGGATCACGATGCCGACAAAGCCGATCAGACCGCTCACCGAGACCACGGCCGCAGTGCCGAGCGTCGCGACGCAGACCAGCAGCAGGCGGACCCGCTCGGGTCGAATCCCCAGACTCGACGCCTCGATGTCGCCGACCGCCATGACGTCGAGTGTGCGCCCGAACAGCACGATGACGGCCACGCAGGCGAGCACGTACGGCAGCACGGTGACGACCTCGGACCAGCCGTCGGTGGCCAGGCGGCCGAGCATCCAGTTGTACACCTGGCGCAGGGTTTCGTCGTGCTGCTGCATGAGGAAGGTCTGGATGGCGTTGGCGAACGCGGCGACCGCGACCCCGGCGAGGATGATCACCACCTCGGTGCGGCCACCGCCGACGGTCCGGCCCAGCGCGTAGGTCGCGGCCACGGCCAGGATGCCACCGAGGAACGCCGCGGGCGGCAGGCCGACCGTGCCCGCCGCGCCGCCCAGGACGATCGCGACGGTCGCGCCGAGTCCCGCACCGCTGGAGACACCGAGGAGGTACGGGTCGGCGAGCGGGTTGCGGAAGACGCCCTGGTAGGCGGCACCCGCGACGGCGAGCATCGCACCGACCAGCGCTCCCAGCGCCACCCGCGGCATCCGCACCTCCCAGAGGATCGTCTGCTGGCGCGGGGTGAGCCCGGACTCGATGTCGACGAACGGGATTCGGTCGAGGAGGTCGAGAAGTACGCCCTTCGGGGTCAGCCCGGCCGGGCCGACGAGAACTGCGAGCAAGCATGCGCCCAGCAGTGCTGCGACGGCCCCGCAGATGGCCCCGACGTGACGGCTCGACATCTCAGTTCGTGGGCTGTCCGTCGACGCCGGAGACGATCTGCGCGACGTCGCGGACCAGGTCGACGACGCGCGGACCCCAGCGGCTGGCGATGTCCTCGTCGAGGACGTGGATCTGCCGGTTCGCCACGGCACGCAGGTCACCCCAGCCGGCACGCGCGGCGACCTTCTCCGGTGTGACCCCACAGCACTGGGAATCGGCGAGGAAGATCACTTCGGGGTCGCGCTCGAGGATGTACTCGGGCGACAGCTGCGGATAACCGTTCTGGCCCGTCGCGATCGACCGCAGACCGAGCAGGCCGTAGATCTGGCCGAGGTAGGTGTCGTCGGTGACCGTGTAGTACGTGTCGTCGAGCTCGTGGAAGTAGGTCAGCGGCACCTCGCGCAGCGGGACGGTGCGGACGATCTGCTCAATCTCGGCGCGCATCGAGGTGACGAGTTCGTCGGCTTCCCGAGCATGGCCGGTGGCACTGCCGACCTGCTGGATCTGCGCATAGGTCTCGTCGAGGTTCTTCGCGGCCGGGATCTGCAGCACCTCGACGCCCACGCGGTCGAGACCGGCGATGATGTCGTTGTTGTCGTCGGTGAGGACGACGAGGTCGGGGTCGTAGGCGAGGATGGCCTCGAGGTTCGGGGTGTAACCCGACAGTGTGGTCCGCGGCGCCTCGGCCGGGAAGTCGGACTGATCGTCGACGGCGACCACCTGGTCACCCGCGCCGACGGCGAAGAGCATCTCGGTGGTCGTGGGGCTGAGCGACACGATTGTCGAGGGGGTGCCGGAAGCCTTGCTCTCGTTCCCGGCCGGGCCACAGCCGGCGACCACCATCAGCATCGACAGCACCGCGGCAGCGACCGCTGCACCACGACGACGGGTTCCGAGACGGATTCTCACCACGAGCCACTGACCTCCGATGGAAGAACTGAGTAGACAGAGAACGAGGGGCCCGGCATCGACTGCCAGGCCCCTCGTGGGTGTCTCTAGTTACGCGCGAGCGCCAGGATCAGGCCTGGGGAGCTTCGGCGAAGTTGCGGCTGACCGCCGGGTCGACCGGGATGCCCGGGCCCGTGGTGGTCGAGACGGTGACCTTCTTGATGTAGCGGCCCTTGGCTGCCGACGGCTTCGCACGCATGATCTCGTCGTACGCGGCACCGTAGTTCTCGGCCAGCTTGGCCGGGTCGAACGAAGCCTTGCCGATGACGAAGTGCAGGTTGGCTGCCTTGTCGACGCGGAAGTTGATCTTGCCGCCCTTGATGTCGTTGACGGCCTTGGTGACATCGGTGGTCACGGTGCCCGTCTTCGGGTTCGGCATCAGGCCACGCGGTCCGAGGACACGCGCGATGCGGCCGACCTTGGCCATCTGATCCGGGGTGGCGATCGCGGCGTCGAAGTCCAGCCAACCGCCCTGGATACGCTCGATCAGGTCCTCGGCGCCGACCTCGTCGGCACCGGCGGCGCTGGCCTCGGCGGCCTTGTCGCCGGCGGCGAACACGATCACGCGGGCGGTCTTACCCGTGCCGTGCGGCAGGTTGACGGTGCCTCGAACCATCTGGTCTGCCTTACGGGGGTCGACGCCCAGCCGGATCGCAACCTCGACGGTCGCGTCGGTGTTCTTCGACGAGGTTTCCTTCGCCAGCTCCACAGCCTCCAGCGGGCTGTACAGCTTGGACTTGTCGACCTTCTCGGCCGCGGCCGCGTAGGCCTTGCTCTTCTTGCTCATTGCTCTGTTCCTTCTCCGCACTGAGTCGGCGGGGTGTGTGGTGCGGGCCGAGCCGGCCCTCCCACGAGATGACTGTGTAGGTCTGACCCTGTTCTGGGGTCTAGCCCTCGACCGTGATGCCCATTGACCGAGCAGTACCGGCGATGATCTTCGCGGCCTGGTCGATGTCGTTGGCGTTCAGGTCTTCGGCCTTGGTCTTGGCGATCTCACGGACCTGGTCCATGCTCACCTTGCCGACCTTCTTGGTGTGGGGCTCGCCGGAGCCCTTCTGCAGGCCTGCGGCCTTGAGCAGGAGCTTCGCTGCCGGCGGGGTCTTCAACTTGAAGTCGAAGGAACGATCTTCGTACACGAAGATCTCCACCGGGATGACGTTGCCGCGCTGCGACTCCGTCGCGGCGTTGTACGCCTTGCAGAACTCCATGATGTTCACGCCGTGCTGACCGAGCGCCGGACCCACGGGCGGGGCCGGGTTGGCCGCGCCTGCCTGGATCTGGAGCTTGATGATCCCGGCGAGCTTCTTCTTCTTGGGAGGCATCTTTTTGTCCTTGCTTGTTTCCTTGCGAATTCACGCCCGCTGGAGACGTGAAAGTCTGTGTTTATCTGATCTGCAACCGCTACTCGAGCGGCCGCCGTCAGATCTTCTCGACCTGGTTGAACCCGAGCTCGACCGGGGTCTCGCGACCGAAGATCGACACGAGCACCTTGACCTTGCGCTGCTCGGCGTTGACCTCGCTGATCGACGCGGGCAGCGTCGCGAACGGGCCGTCCATGACGGTGACCGATTCGCCGACCTCGAAGTCGACCTCGATGACGTTCGACGCGGCGGCAGCTGCGGCCTCGACACCCTCGGCGCCCGAACCACCCTTGGCGGGGGTCTTCTTCGCCTCGGCGCGCGGCATCAGGAACTGCAGCACCTCGTTGAGCGACAGCGGCGACGGCTTGCTGGTCATCCCGACGAACCCGGTGACACCCGGGGTGTTGCGCACGGCGCCCCACGACTCGTCGTTGAGCTCCATGCGAACCAGGATGTAGCCCGGCAGGACCTTGCGGTTCACCTTCTTGGGCTGGCCGTTCTTGATCTCGGTGACCTCTTCGGTCGGAACCTCGACCTGGAAGATGTAGTCGCCGACATCGAGGTTCTGCACGCGGGTCTCGAGGTTGGCCTTCACCTTGTTCTCGTAACCGGCGTAGCTGTGGATCACGTACCAGTCACCGGGGGCGCGACGCAGCTGCTTGCGCAGCTCCTCGACCGGGTCGACCTCTTCTTCAGGGGCCTCTTCGGCAGGGGTCTCGTCGGCGTCCTCGGAGTCGACGTCGGTCGCGGGAGCTTCGTCGCCCTCGGCGGCCGCCTCGACGTCGGTGTCACCGGCCTCGTCGACTGCAGCCTCGTCGACCTCGTCGGTCACGGCCGCGTCGACGTCGGCATCAGCCACGTCGACGGCGTCGGTCGATGCGAGTTCGTTCTCCGGGGTGCTCACTGCAGCCCACGCTCCTTATGGTTCATCTCCGGTCGGCTCCCGCTCGCCCGGCCACCCACCGCGTGGGTCAGCCGAACAACCAGAGGACGCCCTTGGCAAAGGCCAGGTCGAGGCCGGAGATGAACGCGGTCATCACGATGACGAACACGAGCACGACGATCGTGTACGTGATCATCTCGCGCCGCGTCGGCCAGATGACCTTCTTCAGCTCGGCGACGACCTGCGTGAGGAACAGCCAGATCCGAACGAACGGATTCCGACTCTCCTCAGCAGAGGCCTTTTTCTTCTTCTTGCGTTCCTTGACGGCTACTGCCGACCCCGTGGCGGAGTCGGTGTCTCCGTCGGTTCCGGATGCACCGGTTGACGAGCGACGACCACGAGCCGAGCGCTTGCCGGACGGACGCAGCTCCTTGGCGGCGCCGGTCGACGTCTCGTCGTCCGAACCGCCGGTGGCCTCGTCGCGACCGTCGAGCTCAGCCGCAGCCGAATCGGCCGCAGAACCCTCAGCGGCTTCTTTGGCGCGGGCAGCCCGGTCTCGCTTGCTCAACTTCGCGGTCCTCTCGTCAACGTGTGCCCTTCACCAGGGCAGGGGCGACAGGACTTGAACCTGCAACCTGCGGTTTTGGAGACCGCTGCTCTGCCAATTGAGCTACGCCCCTTTGCGACGTCCCCACCGGAGTGGTTCCGCTGCCATCTCATCGAATCCCGGCCTCACGACCGGTGCCAGCGTTTCATCGCCGACAAAACCAACGCGCCACCCTATGGGTAGCGCGCAAGTCTGAATCAATCAGACACTTCAGTGTAGATCACCGGGGCTGTGGACCCAAAACGCGCTCCACGTGCTCCCTCGACGACCGTACACGCTGCGCATCCGACGACAGCCCGCGATGGCGTTCCTCGCGGTCGGCACTCACCGACCGAGCGGACGACTTCATGCTCCGACCTGCGAAAACAGCGCGGACGTCACGGTAGAGTTCCCTTGTCGTGTCCGGATCGGCACGACACGAGTGGCTCACGTCCGACATCACAGACGGAAGCATGGTGCCGACATGCCCCTGCGCCTGACGCTCGCCGACGACGACGTCCTGCTCCGGGAAGGGCTCGCGAGTCTGCTCACGTCCGCAGGCATCGACGTGGTCGGGCAGGCGGGCGACGCCGACGGGCTGCTCGCCCTCGTGGCCGAGCACCGCCCAGACATCGCGGTCGTCGACATCCGCATGCCCCCGACCCACACCGCCGAAGGCCTCGACGCCGCCCTGCGCATCCGACGCGACTACCCCGACGTCGCGATCCTGCTGCTCTCCGCGCACGTCGACGTCGACCACGCACTCGAACTGCTCGACGGCGGCCGCGGCGTCGGCTACCTGCTGAAAAGCCGCGTCACCGACGTCGCGGAGTTCGTCGAGACCGTGCAGCGCATCGCCGCCGGCGCGTCGGTGATGGACCCCGCGCTGGTCCAGGAGCTCGTTGCCGCACGGCGCCGAAACGACCCGCTCGAACAGCTCAGCGCACGCGAACGCGAGGTGTTGACGCTGATGGCCGAGGGGCTTTCCAACGCGGGCATCGGGCGCCGGCTGTGGATCACCGAGGGCACGGTTGAGAAACACGTCCGATCGATCCTGACCAAACTCGACCTCGCCGAGACCGCCGACGATCACCGCCGGGTCCGCGCGGTGATCCTGTTCCTCGACGCCACGACCTGACTGACCGTTCAGGGAGCAGTTGCGGCCAACACCTTGCGCACCCGGTCCGCGGACAAACCGAACTTCGGCACGAAGCCGACAGCAGCGCTGAGGTCGATGAGGTCGGCGAACTCCTCCTCGTCGTGGGTCGACACCAGCACCACCGCGGGCGCCGGATCGAGACCCGAATCGTGGAGGGCCTCGACGACGGCGAAGCCGTTCTCCTCCCCCAGATCGATGTCGACGAGCGCGACGTCGGGTCGCGTCGATCGCGATTCGCGGACCGCGTCGTCGAGCGTCGAGGCCGACCCGACCACCGTGATCCCGCCGGCTTCGAGCGTTCCGCGCAGCGAGGCCCGGAAGTCGGCACTGTCGTCGACTATCAGGCAGCGCAGGCGGGTGGGTTCCATACTGACTAGCGTGTCAGAAGCAGCAGGGCGAGGCATTCCCGCTAGCTGGAAGAACGACCGCGGTCCGCTGAGGGACCGGGTCGTCGCGGTGGTGCTCCGGCCGACGTCGCCGCCCTGGCAGTGGGGCGTGGCGACCGCGCTCGTGCTGATCGCCGTCGAGGTCGTCGTGGTGCAGGTCCTCAGAGAGATCCTCCCGCAGAACGCCTTCGGCGCCGTCTTCCTGTTCGGCGTGCTGGTGGTGTCCGCCCGTTGGGGCTTTCCCCTCGCGGTGGGCACCTCGGTGGCCAGTGCCGCGGCCTATGCGTGGTTCCACGCCAGCCAGAGCACCGACAGTGCCGCCCCCGCGGTCGTCGTCTTCCTGGTCCTCGCGCTGCTCGCCAACGCCCTCGTCGGGCAGGCGCGCCTGCACGCGCTCGAGTCCGATCAGCGTCGCCGCGAGGCGAATCTGTCCGCCGATCTCGCCCGGACCGTGCTGCGCGCCGTGGATCTGCCGGAGGCGTTGACCGCGGCGAGTGCTCGCCTGACCCAGGTGCTCGACCTGCCGGCACCGGGAGCTGTTCTCGACGACCCCGACACCACACCGGGTCCGGGGCAGCAGCGCATCGCTCTGCTCGACCGCGGACGCTCGGTCGGTGCCCTGCTGGTGCCGGCCGACCTCGACCCCGCCGACCGGCGTCGCGTCACGCGCATGGTGCCCAGCCTCGAAGCACTCCTCGCCGCCGCTCTCGACCGCCAGGCACTCAACGACCGGACAATCACGCTCGCCCGCCAGCAGGTGGCCCTGCGGCGGGTCGCCACCGCGGTCGCCTCACGCGCCGAACCCGGTGAGGTCTGCGGGATCGTCGCCGCCGAGCTCGCCGACGAGCTGGGCGTCGAACACGTCACGGTCATTCGATTCGTCGATGACACACAGTGCGAAGTCCTTGCCACGCGCGATGATTCGTCAGATCTGACCCTTGCCGTCGGAGAACGACTGCCCCTCGGCGGCACCAACGTCTCCACCCTCGTCGCCGATACCGGCGAGATGTCGGTCCTCGACTACTCGTCAGCCGACGGCCCCATCGCCGACCGTCTCGAACCCCGCGGTCTCCGTACCGGGGTGGGCGCGCCGATCACCGTCGACGAACGTCCGTGGGGCGCAGTCATCATCGGCACCGCCCACCGATCCGTGCCGTCGGAGTTGCGTTTGCGGCTCGGCGATTTCGCCGATCTGGTGGCGACGGCGATCTACAACAGCGAGGCGCGGGCGGCGCTGACCCGTTCGCGCGCCCGCGTCATCGCCGCCGCCGATCAGGCCCGACGCACCATCGAGCGCGACCTCCACGACGGTGCACAGCAGCGCATCGTGTCCCTCGGGCTCGACATCCGCGCCCTACAGGCCGCGGTTCCCGACGACCAGACCGACGTACGGGATCGGCTCGACACCGTCGTCGACTCCCTCGCACACATCCATCGGGACCTCCAGGAGCTGTCCCGGGGAATCCATCCCGCGATCCTCTCCCGCGGCGGACTCGGGCCGGCGTTGAAAACCTTGGCCAGAAGGTCGTCGGTGCCGGTGGCACTGCAGGCAACCGACCTCGGACGGATGCCGAAGACGGTCGAGGTGACCGCGTATTACGTTGTGGCCGAATCACTCACGAACACCGCGAAGTATGCCGAGGCATCCGAGGTGGTCATCTCGGCACACGTCGACGAGGACACCCTGACTCTGTCGGTGACCGACGACGGCATCGGCGGCGCCCTACCCGACCAGGGTTCCGGGCTCCTCGGTCTCCGCGACCGGGTGGAGGCGGTCGAGGGCGAACTCGTCATCGACAGCCCGCCGGGTGAGGGCACCACGGTGCGGGCGCGCATCCCGCTCACCGAGACCTCGACTACCGGCTAGCCGGTAGAGGGGCCTCCCGCCAGCCTCCGGCCGGGTTGGCCGCCAGCATCGACGACATCGGCGTCGCATCGGACGAGTCTTGAGATCACCGAAACAAGCACTCACCCAGGAGGAATCCGATGCCGTACATCACCACCGCCGACGGAACCGAGATCTACTACACGGAGCAGGGCAGCGGGCAGCCCGTGCTGCTCAGCCATGGCTGGCCGCTGTCGTCCGACGCCTGGCAGGTCGAGCTCAAGCTGCTCAGCGACGCGGGGTACCGGGCGATCGCCCACGACCGTCGCGGACACGGCCGGTCGTCGAAGACCGCTGTCGGCCACGACATCGACACCTACGCCCGGGACCTCTCCGAACTCGTCGAGGCGCTCGATCTCCGCGACCTCGTGGTGGTCGGCCACTCCACCGGTGGTGGCGAGGTGGTGCGGTACGCGGCGAAGTACGGCAAGGGTCGCGTCGCCAAGGTCATCACCGCAGGCGCCATCCCGCCGCTGATGCTCCGGACACCGGACAACCCGGAGGGAACTCCCGTCGAGGCCTTCGACGAGATCCGCGCCAACGTGCTGGCCGACCGGTCCCAGTTCTGGAAGGAACTCGCCGAGCCGTTCTACGGCGCGAACCGCGAGGGCGCCAACGTGTCCCAGGGCGCCAAGGACGACTTCTGGCGGCAGGGCATGATGGCCAACCTCTCCGCCGTCTACGACTGCGTCAAGGCGTTCTCCGAGACCGATCAGACCGAGGACCTGAAGGCGCTGGACGTGCCGATCTTCATCGCCCAGGGCGACGACGATCAGATCGTGCCGATCGCGGCCGCTGCAGAAAAGGCGATCAAGCTGGTCGCCGAGGGCACCCTGAAGGTGTACCCCGGTGCGCCGCATGGCATCTATGGCGACTACCAGCACGAGCTCGACTCCGACATCCTCGAGTTCATCGCCGGCTGAGCCCGCCGTATCCACCCCGGGAGCAGATCAATGAACTCGCCGAACAACACCACCGCGACCATCGGCCACGAGACCCCCACCGTCGGCAATCCGGACCTGCCACCGGAGGGCAGCATCAACACCGTCGACCACCCGCGCAGCACCGAGATGCGCGGTCCCCGGAATCCGGCGATCGACAGCCAGTTCGCCGACCAGATGGACCCGCCCGCGACGGATGTCAGCACGCAGCCCTTCTTCTGGTCGTCGTTCAACATCTCGTCGCGACGCATCCAGGCCGGCGGCTGGGCTCGCGAACTCACACAGCAGGACTTCGCGATCTCCGACGAGATCGCCGGGGTCAACATGTATCTCGAGCCGGGCGGCATCCGCGAACTGCACTGGCACCAGACCTCCGAGTGGGCGGTCATGACCCGCGGCAAGGTCCGTGTCACGACCCTCGGCAGGTCCGGCAAGCCCAGCGTCGAGGACGTCGAGGAAGGCGATCTCTGGTACTTCCCGGCCGGCACGCCTCATTCACTGCAGGGCCTCGGGCCCGACGGCGGCGAGTTCGTCCTGGCCTTCGACGACGGCGAGCAGTCGGAGAGCAACACGCTGCTGCTCACCGACTGGTTCGCACACACCCCACCGGAGGTGCTGGCCAAGAACTTCGGTGTCGCGCAAGAAGTCTTCGACGACATCCCGCTGCACAACCTGTGGATCTTCCCCGGCGACGAACCCGGCGATCTCGCGGCCGACCAGGACGCCGCCGGAGTCGAGTGGGGCGCGAGCGAACCGGTCATCTTCCGGTTGTCGCGGACCAAGCCGGTCGTCGAGAACAGCGGCGGCAGCATCCAGATCGCCGACAGCACCAACTTCCCGGTGTCGAACACGGTCGCGGCCGCACTGGTGAGCATCGAACCAGGGTCCATGCGCGAACTGCACTGGCATCCGAATGCCGACGAGTGGCAGTACTACCTGCGGGGCCAGGGCCGGATGACGGTGTTCAACACCGGCCCGCACGCCAACACCACCGACTTCCGGGCCGGCGACGTCGGGGTCGTCCGACGCAACTACGGCCACTACGTCGAGAACACCGGGGACGAGGTGCTGCAGTTCCTCGAGGTGTTCCGCGCCGACAAGTACGAGGAGGTGTCACTGGCCCAGTGGCTGAGCCACGTACCGCCGAAGCTGCTGGCGCAGCACCTCAACATCGACGAGGTCACCCTGGCCACGTTCCCGAGGGGTGCGCAGGGGATCACTCCCCTGCGATGAGGGAACAGGTGGAACGACGACGGCGACGACCACAATGGTCGTCGCCGTCGTTGTCTGTTCGGTGCGTCAGTTGAACTGGACGACCACGGTGGCGCGGCCGAAGATCCGGCGGTCGCCCTGCTTCGCGGTGATCGCGATGGTGCCGCGGCGGGTCTCCGGGTCGAGCGACTTGACCTTGCCGGTGAAGTCGACGGCGGCGCTGTCGTCGGCCGGGACGTACACGGGGCTGGTGAAGCGGACGCTGTACTCGCAGAAAGCGGCCGGGTCGCCGATGAACTCCGACACGAAGCTCGCGCCGAGGCCCATCGTCTGCATGCCGTGGGCGACCACGTTGTCCATCCCGGCCGCGTTGATCACGTGGTCGGAGAAGTGGATCGGGTTCGGGTCGCCGGCGACGCCGGCATAGTTCGACAGATTGCCGCGCGTGAGGAAATACCGCTTCGGCGACAGTTCCTGCCCTACGGACAGGGTGTCGAAGTTCACCGCGGCGTACGCACCGGGACTCTGGGTCGGATCGGGCAGGTCGTAGCGACCGGCCTTGGCCTCGACGGTGTGCCCGGGATCGCCGATGGCGTCGATCTTGATCATCACGTGATCGAGAGAGGCCTCGAGCTCGGGGTCGACGTCCATACCGGGGCGTGCGGCCAGCGAGGTCCAGGTGGTCATGACCGGCTCGTCGTGCTGGTTCCAGATGACGTTCTTGGTGACCATGAGGTCGATCATCTCGGGGCTGCTGACGTGGCGGAACGACTCGAGGGAGACGTCGCAGATCAGGCGGTCGCCGACCTTCATCGGCTGGTGGTAGACGAGACGCTGGTCGGTCTGCATGATCTGCCACATGTCGTAGCCGGTGATCACGTCTTCGAAGAGTTTGCGCTGGGCGATGATGCCGAGGACGGAGACGTAGGTGGGTGCGGCGATCAGCGTCTCGTGGCCGTACTCGCGGGCGCCCTTCTCACTCCAGTGGGTGGGGTGCGCGTCCTGCACGGCCATCGCGTGCTTGCGGACCTCTTCGCGACCGATCTCGTAGTAGTCGTCGACGGTGTAGTGGAAGCCGACCAGCGACTGTGTGTGCGCGGCGATCTCCTCGGGGGTGAGCTTGGCGCCGCCGTTCTTCGACTCGGCGATCCGCTCCCGGAGGTCTGTTCCACTCGCGTCTGACATCTGACTACTGCTCCCTTCGCATGACCGACCGGGAGGGGCCCGGACCGGACTACGTGGGCCGAAAGTCGACGACCCACCCGCGCCGCGCTGCGCGTGTTGTCTCGATTGGATTTATTGAGTTGTGCGGAACATCCTGCGCCGGGCGACCCCCTGGCCCGGTACAAGCAAAACGAGCTGCCTCTTCTCAGAGGCAGCCCGTGTGCTGGTTCTTGTACCGGAATCGCCGACTGACGTCGTCTAGCGCGATTCCTTGTGCGCCTGATGCTTGCCGCAGTTCGGGCAGAACTTCTTGATCTCGAGGCGATCGGGATCGTTGCGGCGGTTCTTCTTGGTGATGTAGTTACGGTGCTTGCACACCTCGCATGCCAAGGTGATCTTGGGGCGAACATCTGTTGAGGAGGCCACTTGATTGCCTTCTTTCGAGTGGTACGTGGTCGGGTTCGGCAGTTCCCTCAGGGCTTGCGACCCTTGCGCTCGGTTCCGGTCGGACCCGATGTGTAGCGGTGGAGGGACTCGATCCCTCGACCTCACGATTATGAGTCGTGCGCTCTAACCAGCTGAGCTACACCGCCCCGCGGACTTGTCGTCCAGCGAGCCCCCTGACGGAATCGAACCGTCGACCTTTTCCTTACCATGGAAACGCTCTGCCGACTGAGCTAAGGGGGCGTGCCCCGGGCATTTCTGCTCGAGAGCCTTAACGAGGTTACACACTCATGTCCGTGCTAGACAAATCGCAGGTCAGAGACCCGCTGTCAGGCAGTTTTCATGAACGTTCACCACGTTCGTGGCAGGTATAGGATTCGAACCTATGTAGCTTGCGCGACGGATTTACAATCCGCTCCCTTTGGCCGCTCGGGCAACCTGCCGTGCTGCTCCCACGGCCGCCGTGACGGTCGTTCGAACAACGCGGTGAAGAATACAACGAACCATACGTCCGCATGCAAACCGGCTGGTCAGCGGGGCAGTTTTGGCGGCTCCCGGCCGGCCCCGTCGCACCGCCATCGGTTGAGCCGCGTCCTTCCGTCGGTTGCGCCACGCCCTTCCGTCGGTTGAGCCACGCCCTTCGTCGGTTGAGCCACGTCGAAACCCCGCCACACCCCCGGTCCACCTGAGGCGATGACATAACCTGTCGGACATGGCTGATTCATCGTTCGACGTGGTGAGCAAGGTCGACCGCCAGGAGGTCGACAACGCCCTCAACCAGGCTGCCAAGGAGCTGTCGCAGCGCTACGACTTCCGCGGCACAAACACCGGTATCGAGTGGTCCGGCGAGGAGACGATCGTGATCACCTCCGACGCCGAGGAGCGCGCACAGGCCGGTCTCGAGGTGTTCAAGGAGAAGCTGATCCGCCGCGACATCTCGCTGAAGGCATTTGACGCCGGTGAGGTCGTCGGGTCCGGCAAGACCTTCAAGATCAGCGGCAAGCTGGTCCAGGGCATCGACTCCGAGCACGCGAAGAAGATCTCCAAGAAGATCCGCGACGAGGGCCCGAAGGGCGTCAAGGCGCAGATCCAGGGCGACGAGCTGCGCGTCTCGAGCAAGAAGCGCGACGACCTCCAGGCCGTGATCTCCCTGCTCAAGGGCGAGGACTTCGGAATCGCCCTGCAGTTCGTCAACTACCGCTGACCTCCACAACTCTCATCCCCGCCCGCGATCCCAGCCGGGCGGGGATGAGAGCTCTTCACCCCCATCGAGCACGACACCCGACGACCATGGATGTGTGCAAGATCGCATCGCGGGCCGTCGGAAACCAAAACGGACATTGCGTCGTTTGACTGAACGAGGCGCCTTCATCCCCCGGTTCGGCGCACGACAGACGAGGACCCCCGATGCATTTCAACGGATTGAAGACCGCAGCCCTGCTGGGTGTGATGTCGGCGATCATCGTCGGAATCGGTGCGCTGTTCCAGAGTCCCCTGATCCTCTGGGGGTCGGTGATCGTCGCCGTGGGCATGAACGCCTACGTGTACTTCAACAGCGCCAAGATGTCGCTGAAGGCGATGCACGCCCAGCCCGTCACCGAACTGCAGGCACCCGTCATCTACCGGATCGTGCGCGAACTGGCCACGGCCGCCCACCAGCCGATGCCGGCCCTCTACATCTCCCCCACCGAGTCCCCCAATGCCTTCGCGACGGGCCGCAACCCGAAGAACGCCGCCGTGTGCTGCACGACGGGCATCCTGCAGCTGCTCGACGAGCGGGAGCTGCGTGCGGTGCTGGGTCACGAGCTGTCTCACGTCTACAACCGCGACATCCTCATCAGTTCCATCGCCGGCGCGATGGCCGCGGTCATCAGCGGCCTGGCCAACTTCGCGATGTTCATGGGCGCCTTCGGCGGCCGCGGCAACGGCCCCAATCCGCTCGCGATGCTCCTCATCGCATTCCTGGGACCCATCTCGGCAACGCTGGTGAAGATGGCCGTGTCGCGGTCACGCGAATTCCAGGCCGACCAGTCGGGCGCCGAGCTGACCGGTGATCCCCTGGCACTCGCCTCCGCCCTGGCGAAGATCTCCGGCGGCGTCCAGGCCGCACCGCTGCCGCCGCAGCCCGACATCGCCGCGCAGTCGCACATGATGATCGAGAGCCCGTTCCGCGCCGGTGATCGCATGGCGAAGATGTTCTCCACCCACCCGCCGACCGCCGAACGCATCCGGCGGCTTCAGGAGATGGCCCGCAACGGGCGCTGACCTCGATACGCGTCGTCCTCGCTTCGCTCGGTCGGCGCTACTC